>DATEDA010000177.1:0-5643 GCA_035286595.1 Burkholderiales bacterium
ACCAGCGTGGCAGTTCGATCTCGATGGCGCGCGGCGGACCCTGACCGAGCACTTCGGCGTGCGCGATCTCGCCGGCTTCGGCTGCGAGGACTTCGGCCCAGCGATCGCCGCCGCCGGCGCGCTCCTCGCCTATGCGCGCAAGACCCAGTCCCAGACGCTGACTCACGTGGTTGCGCTCGTGCCGGAGCGCGACGACGCCTTCGTCCGCATGGACGGCGCGACGCGTCGCAGCCTCGAGCTCACCGAGACGCTTCGTGGCACGCCATCCCCGACGCTCTTCAGCCTGCTCGACGTCTGCGCAACCGGGATGGGGAGCCGCCTGCTTCGTCACTGGCTGCACCACCCGCTGCGCGATCGCGCGCTGGCGGCGGGGCGGCACGCGGCGGTAGCTGCGCTGTGCGGCGAGGCCGGCGCCGGCGCCCATCGCCCGCTGCACGCCGCCCTGCGCGGTGTCGCGGACATCGAACGCATCGCCGGACGCATTGCGCTCCGCACTGCCCGCCCGCGCGATCTCGCGGGCCTGCGGGACTCGCTCGGGGCAATGCCTGGCCTCCAGCAGATCCTGGGCGGCGCCGGTGCGGCGCGGCTCGCGGCGCTGGGGGACGAGCTGTCGCCGCCAGCCGATTGCGTCGACCTCCTGCGCCGCGCGATCGCCGAGGAACCGTCCCCGATGGTGCGCGATGGTGGCGTCATCGCCGCCGGCTACAGCGCCGAGCTCGACGAGCTGCGCGCGCTGCAGACGAACGCGGGTGAGTTCCTTGTCGCCCTCGAGACGCGGGAGCGCGAGCGCACCGGCATTCCGAACCTCCGCGTCGAGTACAACCGGGTCCACGGCTACTACATCGAGGTGACGAACGCGCACGCCGAGAAAGTCCCCGCCGACTACCGCCGCCGGCAGACGCTGAAGAACGCCGAGCGGTACATCACCCCCGAGCTGAAGACCTTCGAGGACCGGGCGCTGTCGGCGCAGGAGCGCGCGGCGGCGCTGGAGAAGCGGCTCTACGACGAGGTGCTCGCCGAGGTCGCGCCGGCTGCGCCCCGGCTGCACGCGCTCGCGCGTGCGGCCGCGGAGGCGGACCTGCTCGCCGCCTTCGCCGCCACCGCGGTGGCGCGCGACTGGCGCCGGCCGGAGTTCGTCGACGAGCTCGCGATCGAGATCGACGCCGGCCGCCATCCGGTCGTGGAGGCGGAGATCGACCGGTTCATCGCGAACGACACCCGGCTCACGCCGACGCGGCGGCTGCTCCTGATCACCGGTCCGAACATGGGCGGCAAGTCGACCTACATGCGGCAGGTCGCGCTGATCGTGCTGCTCGCGCACATCGGGAGCTTCGTGCCCGTACGCGCGGCGCGCATCGGGCCCGTCGACCAGATCTTCACCCGGATCGGCGCGGCCGACGACCTCGCCGGCGGGCGCTCCACGTTCATGGTGGAAATGATCGAGAGCGCGACCATCCTGCACAACGCGACCGGAAAGAGTCTCGTCCTCGTAGACGAGGTCGGACGCGGTACCTCGACCTTCGACGGGCTCGCGCTCGCCTGGGCGATCGCCCGCGAGCTCGTCGAGCGCAACCGCTCCTATACCCTGTTCGCGACCCATTACTTCGAGCTGACCCGGCTCGCCCAGGAGTACCGCGAGGTGGCGAACGTCCACCTGGACGCGGTCGAGCACAAGGACCGGATCGTCTTTCTCCACGCGCTCGAGGAAGGCCCGGCGAGCCAGAGCTACGGGCTGCAGGTCGCGGCACTCGCGGGCGTGCCGGCCGGGGTGATCCGAGCGGCGCGGCGGTACTTGCAGGAGCTCGAGCAGCGCGCCCTCGTGCGCGATGGGCAGACCGACCTCTTCGTCGCGCCGTCCGCGCCGGAACCCGAGCGCCATCCGGCGCTCGATCTGCTCGACGCGGTGAACGCGGACGAGCTGACGCCGCGCGACGCGCTCGAGCTCGTCTACCGCCTCAAGAAGTCGTGAAGGCGCTCCTCGCGGCGGCGCTTGCGGCGTGGTCGGTCGCCGCGTCGGCGCAAGGCGTCGCGTTCAGCTTCGCGGTGCTCGGCGATACTCCCTACAACGCGCTCGAGGTCTTGGCGGTGCCGCACGTGCTGCGCGAAGCCGATCAGGCGGGCGTCGCGTTCGTAGTCCATGTCGGCGACCTGAAGGCCGCGACCGAGTCCTGCAGTGATCGCCTGTTGCGCGAGCGATACGCGCTCCTGGACGCCTCGCCCCGGCCGCTCGTCTACGTCCCGGGCGACAACGAATGGACCGACTGCCATCGCCAGTCGGCTGGCGGGTACGATCCCCGCGAGCGGCTCGACGCCTTGCGCCGGATCTTCTTCACCGACGACGAGAGCCTCGGCCGGCAGAAGCTTCGCCTCCTCCGCCAGGGCGATGAGGACCCGCGGTTCCGGCCCTACCGCGAGAACGTCCGCTGGATCGCCGGCAACGTGGTGTTCGTGACGCTCAACGTCCCCGGCAGCAACAACAACATCGGCCGCGACGAGCGCATGGATGCCGAGCACGCCGCGCGCATGACCGCCAACTTCGCCTGGCTCACACAGGCCGTCGAGCTCGCTCGCCAGCCGGCGATTCGCGGTCTCGTCGTCTTCGCGCACGGCGATCCGCGGTTCGACCGCCCGGCCGATTCGGCCGACGGCTACACGGGTTGGCGCTACGCCCTGCGGGCACACGTGCCAACGCTCGACAAGCCCGTGCTCTACGTGCACGGTGACGGTCACCGCTATCGGGTCGATCAACCGCTGCGCGACCTGCTGACGCACGACCGCATTGCGACCTTCACGCGCGTGGAGGTGTTCGGCTCGCCAGCCGTCGGCTGGGTGCGGGTGGACGTCAACCCGGATGCCGCGCCGCCGTTCGCCATCGCGCCCGGGGGCGAGGCGCCTCCGACGACGCAATAGGTGCCCTAGGCCCGCTGCGCCATGTAGGCTTTCACCGCCTCGACGTCGGCATCGATCACGTCGAACCGCTGCGGGCGAGACTCGAGGTCCTCGAGATCCTTCGGCCGCCCGGGCGGCCGTCCCAGCGCCTCCCGGATCGTCGCCTCGAACTTCGCGGGCTGGGCGGTCTCCAGGCACACGAGCGGGACGCCGGCCTCGCGATGGACGAGACCCGCCTTGACGCCGTCGGCGGTGTGCGGGTCGATCACCACGCCATAGCGCCGCTCGACCTCGCGAATCGTCGCCACCCGGTCGGCGTGGCTGCTCCGCGCGGAGGCGAAACCGAAAGCCGCAGCGCGGGCGAAGTACGGCGTCCCGGCGAGATCGAACTCGCCGGTGGCATCGATCCGCCGCCAGAGCTCGGCAACGACCTTCGGGTCGCGCCCGACGAGGTCGTGCACGAAGCGTTCGAAGTTCGAGGCCTTCGAGATGTCCATCGACGGGCTCGAGGTCGGTACGACGTCCGTCGGCGGCCGCACGCGATAGCGTCCGGTCCGGAAGAACTCGTCGAGGACGTCGTTCTCGTTGGTGGCCACGATCAGGCGCCGGATCGGCAATCCCATCATGCGGGCGACGTGTCCCGCGCAGACGTTGCCGAAGTTTCCGGTCGGCACCGCGAACGAGATCTCGTCCTCGTCACGGGTCGTGATCGCGAGCCAGGCCTTGAGGTAGTACACGACCTGCGCCACGAGCCGCGCCCAGTTGATCGAGTTCACCGTTCCGATCCGCAGCCGGCGCTTGAACGCCGCGTCCGCGGACACGCGCTTCACGATGTCCTGGCAATCGTCGAAGACCCCTCGCACCGCGAGGTTGAAGAGGTTCGTATCCATGAGCGAGTACATCTGCGCGGTCTGGAACGGGCTCATCTTGCCGAGCGGCGACAGCATGAAGACCCGGATCGCGCGCCGTCCGCGCAACGCGTACTCGGCCGCGGAGCCGGTGTCGCCGGAGGTCGCGCCGAGGATGTTGAGCGTCTCGCCCCGCTTCGCAAGCGCGTACTCGAACAGCTCCCCGAGGAGCTGCATCGCGATGTCCTTGAACGCCAGGGTCGGGCCGTTCGACAGCCCGAGCAGATGCAGCCCCGGCTCGAGCGTTCTCACCGGCGCGATGTCGTCGGCACCGAAGGTGCGTGCGGTATACGTGCGGTCGATGATCGCCTTGAGGTCCGCGGGCGGGAGGTCGTCGATGTAGCGCGACAGGACCTCGAAGGCGAGCTCGCGATAGCTGAGGCGCCGCCACGAGCCGAGCGTCGCCCGGTCGATGCGCGGATAGGCTTCGGGGGTCGTCAGCCCGCCGTCGGACGCGAGGCCCTCGAGGAGGATGTCGGTGAACGCGGCTGGCGGCATCCCGCCGCGCGTGGAGACGTACCGCACGAACCGTGGACTCTCAGTCCCGCCCCAGCTCCTCGAGCCGGATGCGGGTCACCTTGCCCGTCACGACCGGCAGCCGCTCGATCGCGGCGATCGCGGCGTTGAGGTTCTTCTCCTGCGTCTCGTGCGTGAGCATGATGATGTCCACCTGCTCCTCCCCCTCCCCGGGTTCGCGTTGAATCATCGCGTCGATCGAGATTGTGCGGTCGGCCAGGATGCGGGTGATGTCGGCGAGCACGCCCGGACGGTCGAGCACCCGCATCCGCAGGTAGTAGGAGGTGATCACCTCCTCCATGGGCAGGATGCGGGTGTCGGCGAGACGGTCGGGCTGGAACGCGAGGTGGGGCACGCGGTGCTCCGGATCGGCGGTGTGCAGGCGCGTGACGTCGACGAGGTCCGCCACCACCGCGCTCGCGGTCGGCTCGGCGCCCGCGCCGGCGCCGTAGTACATCGTCGCCCCGACCGCGTCCCCCTTCACGAGGATCGCGTTCATCACGCCCTCGACGTTGGCGATCAGCCGGCGCGTCGGGACGAGGGTCGGATGGACCCGCAGCTCGATTCCCTGCGGCGTGCGCCTGGTGATGCCGAGCAGCTTGATCCGGTAGCCGAGGCTCTCGGCGTAGCGGATGTCCTCGCGCGTCAGCCTGGAGATGCCTTCGGTATGCACGCGCTCGAACTGCATCGGGATGCCGAACGCGATCGCCGCGAGGATCGTGAGCTTGTGCGCGGCGTCGATCCCCTCGATGTCGAAGGTCGGGTCGGCCTCCGCGTAGCCGCGCGCCTGGGCCTCGCGCAGGACCTCGCCGAACGGCAGGCCCTTCTCCCGCATCTCCGACAGGATGAAGTTCGACGTCCCGTTGATGATCCCGGCGATCCACTCGATCCGGTTCGCAGTCAGTCCCTCGCGCAGGGCCTTGATGATCGGCACGCCCCCGGCGACCGCCGCCTCGAACGCGACCGTCACCCCTTGCCGCTGCGCGGCGGCGAAGATCTCGTTCCCGTGCACCGCGAGCATCGCCTTGTTGGCGGTCACGACGTGCTTGCCGTTCGCGATCGCCTTGAGCACGAGCTCCTTCGCGACGGTGTAACCGCCGATCAGCTCGACGACGATGTCGATGTCCGGATCGGCGATGACCAGATTCCCGTCGGCGACCACCTTGGCGCGACCCTCGGTGAGGCGCCCGGCCTTTTCGAGATCCTTGTCGGCGACCATCGTGATGCGGATCTCGCGGCCGGCGCGGCGCTGGATCTCCTCGCGGTTGCGCGCGAGCACGCTCCAAGTGCCCCCGCCCACGGTGCCGATGCCGAGCAGCCCGACGTTGAT
>DATEDA010000178.1:0-2661 GCA_035286595.1 Burkholderiales bacterium
TCCAGACCTCCTGACGTAGGCGCGGCCCTGTTCGCTGCGTAGCGCCGGCCTTCGTCGTCGAGGAACCGCCGTCGGAGCGATGCCGCGGCGGCCCGGACACGGCCCGCCGGGTGCGGACCCAAACCTGTCCGCTTTTTTCGGTCGGCGCGCCTATGTCCGGGCATGACGGGACTGGAGCAGCGTGGGCTTTTCCCGGACGAGGACACACCCGATGACGTCGCCGTCATCAACGGGCGGTGCATCGTCCGTACTCGCGACGGCCACCGTGTGGTCGTCGTGTCCGGCGTCGCGCTCGCCGCGTACGCCATCGGCGATCTGACGGCGCAAGCGTACGCGATGGTGAGCCTCGTCGAGCAGGACCACGCCGATCAGGTCGACGTCGCGCGCGCGTTCGGCTGCGCGTCGCGAACGGTGCGCAGGCACCAGCGGCGCTTCGAGGACGATGGGCTTCGCGCGCTCGGGCGACCCGCCGGTTATCCGAAGGGGCGCTCGCGCATCCCGTCGACGCGCAGAGAGCTCGTCTTTCGCTTGAAGTCCGAGGGCGTCTCGAACCGCGAGATCGCGCGCCAGGTCGGCGTCGACGAGAAAGCGATCCGCAAGCTCGCGCGACGGCTCGGCTTCGTCGAGCACCACGCCGAGCAGGCCGAGCTGCCGCTCGCGCCGGCGCCCGCGGACCCAAACCTGTCCGCTTCCGCCGTGATCGCTCAAGAACCGCAGCCGGACGCGGCGCCGCCGGGTGCGGACCCAAACCTGTCCGCTTCGGTGGTGGCCGCCGAGGGACGGTCGGACGCCCCCGCGACCGCTGCGGACCCAAACCTGTCCGCTCCCGTAACGTCCGACGACGTGGCGACGACCTACGACATCGATCCCGCCAATCGCAGCACCGACCGCCTGCTCGCGTACCTGGGCCTTCTCGACGACGCAGCGCCGCTGTTTCGCCAGGGAACACGCGTCCCCGGCGCCGGCGTCCTGCTCGCACTGCCGGCGATCGAGAAGAGCGGCGTCGTCGAGATCGCGCGCGACGTCTACGGCAGCATCGGCCCCGCGTTCTACGGCCTGCGCACCACCGTCGTCGCGCTCGTGCTGCTGGCGCTCTTGCGCATCAAGCGCCCGGAGGCGCTCAAGGAGCACTCGCCCGAGGATCTCGGGCGCATCCTCGGCCTCGATCGCGCGCCCGAGGTGAAGACGCTGCGTAGAAAGCTCGCGCGCCTCGCCGGCCTCGGGCTCGCCGTCGACTTCGGGCGTGCGCTCGCCAAGCGCCGCGTCTCTGAGCGCGGCGCGTCACTCGGCTTCCTCTACGTCGACGGACACGTGCGCGTCTATCACGGCAAGCATCGCCTCCCGAAGGCGCACGTCGCACGCATGCGCATCGCGATGCCGGCGACCACCGACTACTGGGTGAACGACGCCGTAGGCGATCCGCTCTTCGTCGTCACCGCCAAAGCGAACGCCGGCTTGGCGAAGATGTTGACCGTGGTTCTCGATGAGGTGCGCGGCCTCGTCGGCGATCGCCGCATCACCATCGTCTTCGACCGCGGCGGCTACAGTCCGAAGCTCTTCGCGAAGCTCATCGCCGCGGGGTTCGACGTGCTCACGTACCAGAAGGGCCGCACGCCGAAGATCCAGGCGCGGTTCTTCGAACATCACAAGGGCGTCGTCGACGGGCGCAACGTCGAGTACATGCTCGCCGACCGCGACGTCGTCGTCGGCGCGTGCAAGCTCCACATGCGGCAGGTCACGCGCCGTACCGACGACGGACACCAGACGCCGATCCTCACCTCGCGCCGCGACCTCAGCGTGCTCGAGATCGCCTTCCGCATGTTCGAGCGATGGCGCCAGGAGAACTTCTTCAAGTACCTGCGCGACGAATACGCGCTCGACGCCCTCGTCGAGCACGCCGTCGTCGATGACGACGCCGCGCGCGACGTCCCGAACCCCGTGCGCGCCGAGCTCGACGCCAAGCTCAAGCTCGCGCGCGCCGAGCTCGCGCGCCTGCAAGCCGACTATGGCCTGCGCGCGTTCGGCAACCCCGAGAGCCGGCGGCCGACGATGCGCGGCTTCAAGATCGCCCATGGCCCGCTCCGCCACGCCGTCCGCGCTGCGGTGAAGCGCGTCGAGGATCTCGAGGAGAAGCGCGCCAAGGTGCCAGCTCGCGTCCCTGTGCGCGACGTCGTCGACGGCGACGTCGTCAAGCTCGCGCCCGAGCGCCAGCACCTGGCGAGCCTCTTCAAGATGGTGGCGTACCAGGCCGAGAGCGATCTCGTGCGCCAGATCGCCCCGCACTACAAGCGCGTCGACGACGAGGGACGGACGCTGATCCAATCGGCGCTCGCCGACGCCGCTGACATCGAGGTGGTCGGCGACGAGCTGCACGTCCGGCTCGCGCCGCTCAGCTCGGCGCATCGAACGCGCGCCGTCGCTGCGCTCTGCGACGAGCTCAACGGCACCGGCACGCGGTTCCCCGGCACGAAGCTTCGCGTTCGCTACTCGATCGCGGCGGCGCCGGTGGCCTGAAAGCGGACAACCGGCGAGGGGTCTATGTCAGGAGTTCTGGAATCAACGTGTCGGTCAGGGCGCAGATTTCCAGCAGGCGATGCCAGTCCGTGGAGTTCCGCGCGAGCCTCGAAACCTCCAGGCCCATCACGATGCCGGCGTGGCCCA
>DATEDA010000179.1:0-4027 GCA_035286595.1 Burkholderiales bacterium
ACGATCGACGCCGCCGTCGACGCGGTTTCTCGGCCGCCGCGTCTACCTCGGAGCGATGGTGGTGCTGGCGACGGCGATGCGGGATGGGATCAACGCGGTCCGCGCCGCGCGGCTCAAGGAGCTGTTCGGCGTGAGTCGGAACACGCTCGACCGCTGGCGGGCGTGGTGGCGCGAGACGTTGCCAGCGAGTCGGTTCTGGCAGACCGTCCGCGGTCGGCTGATGCCGGCGATCGACGAGGGGTCGCTTCCAAGCTCCCTGCTCGCCTGCTTCACGTCGTCCGACGGTGACGACGGCGCACTCGTCGCGCTGCTGCAACTGCTGCGGCCGATCACGGTGACGCCCGGGCTCGAAGCGAGCGCTTGGTGAGGGGCATTGGCGACCCGCAGAGGATGGGGAATTCACACGACGCGTAAAACCGAATAGCGGTGTCGTCGACATCGGCAGCACGAACGCCGCCGAAAAGGACGACACCGATGGCCTCGACTCCAGACCGCCGACACGAGCGATGGGCCAACCTGCGCCATTCGATCGTGGGGACGCTGCTTGCGGCACCGCCGCCTCGCGGCGACCTGCGTGGCGCCCTCGCGGCGCTCGCGACCAAGACGTGGACACACCCGATCACCGGCGGGCCGGTGCGCTTCGCGTTCTCGACCCTCGAGCGTTGGCTGCATGTCGCGCGGCGCGCCGGGCACGCCGACACGGTCAACGCGCTGCGGCGCCGCGTCCGCAAGGACGCCGGAACCCGCAGGGCGGTGGCGTCCACGGTGGTCGCGGCGCTGGTGGTGCAGCACCGCGAGCATCCGAGCTGGAGCTATCAGCTTCACGCGGACAACCTCGTCGCGCTCGCCGAGCTGGACGCCGCACTCGGCCGCGTGCCGTCGTACTCGACGGTGCGGCGCTTCATGAAGGAGCGCGGGTTATTTCGCCAGACGCAACGCCGCCACGGCGCGCGTCCGAACGACACCCGTAGCCGTGACCGCTTCGAGTCGCGCGAGACCCGCAGCTACGAGAGCGAGTACGTGCACGGCCTGTGGCACCTCGACTACCACACGGCCCACCGCGTCCGGGTGCTGTTGCCGAATGGCGCGTGGGTCGCACCGAAGGTGCTCGGGATCCTCGACGACCGCTCGCGGCTGTGCTGCCACGCGCAGTGGTACCTCGACGAGAGCGCCGAGAATCTCGTCCACGCGCTGTGCCAGGCGATCCAGAAGCGGGGGCTGTTTCGCTCGCTGCTCAGCGACAACGGCGGCCCGATGATCGCCACCGAGACGCGCGAAGGGCTGGCCCGGCTCGGCGTCGTCCACGACACGACGTTGCCGGCGTGTCCGGAGCAGAACGGGAAGCAAGAATCCTTCTGGGGCTCCGTCGAAGGCCGGCTGTTGGCCATGCTCGAGAACGTGCCGGACCTGACGCTCGACGCGCTCAACCACGCCACGCAGGCGTGGGTCGAGGTGGAATACAACCGCGCGGTCCACTCGGAGATCGGCGAGCCGCCGGCAGAGCGGTTTCTCCGCGGGCCCAGCGTCGGGCGTGACAGCCCCAGCGCCGAGGAGCTGCGGCTGGCGTTTCGCGTCGAGGAGACGCGCACGCAACGGCGCAGCGACGGCACGGTCAGCATCGAGGGCGTGCGCTTCGAGGTGCCGTCGCGCTACCGGCACCTGGAGCGGCTGTCGGTCCGGTACGCGACGTGGGACCTCGGGCGCGTGCACCTCGTCGACGCGCGCACCGGCACGCTGCTCGCGGCGCTCTATCCGCTCGACCGCGCGAAGAACGCCGACGGCATGCGGCGCGTGCTCGGCCCGGTGGCGAGCGTGCCGCCCGACGAAGTGACGCCGACGAAGACGCCAAGGAGAGCCGAGATGGCGCCGCTCTTGCGCCAGCTCATCGCCGCCTACGACCGCACCGGGCTGCCGCCGGCATACCTGCCCAAGCGCGACGAACCGCCCGCTGACACTGACGCCACCGACGACACGCAACCGGAGGACACCTGATGGACCCGCGCACGCTCTCGGCCCTTTACGGGCTCAAGTGGAATCCCTTTCTCAACGACATCCCGGTCGAGGCGCTGTGCAAGACGCCGCGCATCGATCACTTCGCGTGGCGGGTCGAGGACCTGGTCATGCACGGTGGCTTCGCGCTCGTCACCGGCGATCCGGGCGCCGGCAAGTCGACCGTGCTGCGGCTGCTCGCCGAGCGACTCGCGGGACTGCGCGACGTCGTCGTCGGCGAGGTGACCCGACCGCAGAGTCGCGTGACCGACTTCTACCGCGAGCTTGGCGACCTCTTCGGGCTCGCGGTCTCGACGTCGAATCGCTGGGGCGCGTACAAGACCGTACGCGCGAAGTGGCAGGCGCACATCCAGCAGACGCTGTTTCGACCCGTGCTGCTCGTCGACGAGGCGCAGGAGATGCCGCCACTCTTGCTCGCGGAGCTGCGGCTCCTCGGCTCGACCAAGCTCGACACCTGCACGATCGTCACCGTGGTCCTGTGCGGCGACCGGCGACTCGAGGAGAAGCTGCGTACGCAGGAACTGCTGCCCGTCGACAGCCGGATCCGGACGCGGCTCGTGCTCGACGCCGAAACGCCCGAGACGCTCGGGACGATGCTGCGCCACATCCTCGACGCGGCCGGCAATCCGGCGCTGATGACCGACGAACTGCAACGCACGCTCTGCGAGCACGCGGCCGGCAACCGCCGCGTGCTGATGGGCCTGTGCGCCGACGCCCTCGCGCTCGGCGTGGTGAAGAACGCCAAGCGCCTCGACGAGGGGCTCTATCTCGAGATGGCCGGTGCCGAGCACCGGCCCGCCCGCGCCAAGCCGGCGCCGGCTCGCAGCACGCCGTCAGCAACACGGCGATGACATCGTCGACACCGCTGCCGGTCTCGCGCGCCGCGGACCTCGATCCGCGCCCACCCGAGCGGCGCTGGCTCATCGAGGACCTGTGGGGCGACGAAGCCGTCGGCATCGTCGGGGGCGAGCCGAAGTGCTGCAAGTCGTTTCTCGCGCTCGACATGGCCGTCGCCGTCGCGTCGGGCGCGCCGTGCTTGCGCCGCTTCGCCGCCCTCCGCACCGGCCGCGTCCTGCTCTTCGCCGCCGAGGACGCGCTCGGTGTCGTCCGTCGCCGCCTCGACGGCATCTGTGCCGCCGCCGGCGTCGAGCTCGCCGCGCTCGACCTCGACGTCATCACCGCGCCCGCGCTGCGCATCGACACGCCCGGCGACCAGGCCCGCCTCGCCGACACCGTCGACGCGCTCCGGCCCACCCTGCTCATCCTCGATCCCTTCGTCCGCCTGCATCGCGTCGACGAGAACGTCTGCTCCGAAGTCGCGCCGCTGCTCGCCTACCTCCGCGATCTCCAGCGCCGCTTCGCGCTCGCCGTCGCCGTCGTGCACCACGCGCGCAAGGGCGCCGGCCGCGCTCGCGCCGGTCAGGCGCTTCGCGGCTCGTCGGAATTCCACGCGTGGACCGACTCGAGCCTCTTTCTCCGCCGCAACGAGGACGCGCTCACGCTCACCATCGAGCATCGCGCCGAGCAGTCGCATGGACCGATCCCGGTCCACCTCGCAGCCGATGGCGCCGCGCTCGCGCTCACCGCCGTGCCGGCGCAGATCTCGTCCGCCCCGTCCCTCCCGGAACCGGCCGAGACACCCGCGCAGCGCATCGAGGCGGCGCTCGCCGATCTCGAGGCCGCCGTCACCCTCGACGATCTCCGTCGCGCGTGCCGCATGCGCACCCAGACGCTGTGCGACGCGCTGGCCGATCTCGTCGGCGTCGGTCGCGTCCTCAAGTCCGAAGCTGGCTACCGCCTCGCGTAGCCGGTTTCCGCTTCCGCTTCCCGCCACCCCTACAGCGCGTACGAACGGGAAACGGGAAATCCATCGATTTCTCCGCCCACGAAGCCATCAACAAGCGCGCTCACGCTCACCTCATAGTGTCAGCACGGATTGGATCGCGGCGTACGTGAAGGGCGAAGCCGACACATCCGGACTTCACGATCCGAGTGAACGAGCACGTCTACTTCTGGG
>DATEDA010000180.1:0-8441 GCA_035286595.1 Burkholderiales bacterium
ATGGCGTTCAGCACCGCACCGAGCATCGGCACGCCAAAGTGCGCCTCAAGCATCGCCGGCACGTTCGGGAGCATCGCCGCTACGGTGTCGCCGCGGCCGATGCGGCGCCGCGCGAGCGCCGAGGCGAGCCGCCGGGCACGCGCGTAGAAGTCAGCGTACGTGATTCGCCGGGTGCCGTGCACCACCGCGATCCGGTCGGGATGGATCTCGGCCGTGCGCGGCAGGAAGGAAAGAGGGGTCAAGGGCGCGAAGTTCGCCGGCCCGGGTTTGAGCGAGGCCCAGAGGTCGCGGCGGGGCTTTGTGCCCGGCCGCCGGCGCGCCAGCGTACGCGCCCTCCCCCCGGCCGCAGGTTTCGCGGTGGCGCGGCGGGTTGCGGCCGCCTTGCGGCGGGATGCCGCGGCGCGGCGGGTCTTGGCTGCCATGAGGTCCTCCTGTGGTCGAGCGCCCGGCCGTGCGCTCGTTGACGCCCCCGGCGGGGTTCACTAGACTGCCCTGAAGCGTTTCCGAGAAGACGCCTGTTCGCCGGATTCTATAGCCGATCCATCGAAGGAGGAACGCATGAAGACCCTTGCCACCGTCGTCGCGGCCGCGCTCGCCGCAATGGCCCTCGGACTACCCTCGGGCGCGACCGCGCAGGAGCGCACGGTCAAGATCGCCGGCTTCGGCGCGAAGTCGGGCGTGGTCCGCTCCTTCGGCGTCAACAGCGAAGCGGCGATGCGCGCCGCGGCCGAAGAGATCAACAAGGCCGGCGGGGTCAAGCTCGGCGACGGCGCGAAGGGCAAGGTCGTCGTCGAGTTCCTCGACGACCGCTGCACCGCCGAGGAAGGCATCTCGGTCATCCGCCGGATCGCTTCCGCCGACTGGCTCGTGGCCGTCGGCCCGACCTGCTCGAACGTCGCCGAGCCCCTGTTCGGCATCCTGCAGAAGAAGGTGGGCGACGCCGGCGATTCCGGGCTGCAGATGCCGGTCTTCACCGACGTGGCGATCAAGGGCGGGCTCGCGAAGATCTCGGAGTGGGCGTTCCGCAACGTGCCGAGCGAGATGACGATGTACTCGTCGCTCTTCAACTACGTGCGCACCGAGTACCCGCAGGTAAAGACGGTCTACGGCGGCGTCGAAGAAGACTTCGCGCACTCGCGCGCCTTGTGGTACGCGGTGATGAAGGACCGTGCCAACGCGAACGGCTTCCAGGTGCTCGGCGAGTCGAAGTGGCTGCTGAACGACACCAACTTCGCCACCCAGGTGCGCGAGATGAAGAAGGCGAACGCCGATGTGATCGCCGTCTCGGCGCACCCGTTCACGACCTGCGGCGTGCTGAAAGAGATGGCACGGCAAGGCGTCAAGCCGAAGGTGCTGATCGGGCTCACCAGCTCCTCCAGCCTCGAGACGCTCGAGGGCTGCGCGAAGCAGGCCGAGGGAATGATCATCCCGACGAGCTTCGCACCGGTGAATCCGAAGGCACTGGCGGCCGCGAAGTCCACGGCGAAGTTCAAGGGCAACGCGGATCTCCACAGCATGGCCGCCTGGGAGAACATGTTCATCCTCAAGCAGGTCATGGAGTCCGAACAGGTGCTGGCGAAGCCCGACACCGTCCAGGCCGATCGCCGCAAGATCCGCGACGGGCTGGCGAAGCTGAAGACGACCGACGGCCTGCTCGGCACGGTGAAGCGCACCGCGGACCGCGAGGCGGAAAAGCCCTACCTCTTCGTGCGCGCGAAGAACGGGCAGTGGACCGTCTACCATAACCCCCTCTGAGGGGGACCGGCAGGCAGGACTGCTTCGCAGGACAAGTAACGCCGGCCGTGGGTGACGCGTCACCCACAGCCGACTACATGTTTCGATAAGAACCAGAGGGCGGCCGGCGCCCCTCATGCTCGACCTCTTCCAGGCGATCCTCGACGGCGTGATGTTCGGCGCGACCTACGCGCTGATCGGCATCGGCTTCACCCTGGTGTTCGGGGTGATGCACAAGCTCAACATGGCGTACGCCGCCGCCTCGGTCGGCGGAGCCTACTGCGGACTGCTCGTGCTCGTCGCGTTCAAGGGCGCGCCGGCGTGGGCGGTCTTCCTCGGGGCGTGCCTGGCCGGCGGGATCCTCGGGTACCTCGTCTATCTGGCGTGCTTCCACTTCATCCCGCTGGCGAGCCCGCTCGCGACGCTCATGTCGACCGTCGGCATGCTGCTGCTGATCGACGAGGTCATCGTCCACTCGACCGACGGCATGCCGCAGAACTACCCGGCGATGTTCGACGACGTCATGCTGCAAGCGGGCGAGCTGTCGATCCGGGGAGACCTGCTGCTGATCTTCGGCGCGAGCATCGCGTGCATGGCCGCGCTGCTCGCGCTCCTCTACCGGACGCGCCTGGGGCTCGCGACCCGCGCGGTGTCGCAGCAGCCGGTCGCGGCCCAGCTCTGCGGCATCCGCGTCGTGCAGGTGAACACCGCCACCTTCGTCATCACCGGGGTGCTCGGCGGGCTCGCGGGCGCGCTGATCGGGGCGTCGGTGGGCGCGCTCTCGCCGCTGCTCACCGTGCCGCTCACGGTGAAGGGGCTGATCGTCACGGTGATCGGCGGGCTCGGGTCGATCCCGGGGGCGATCATCGCCGGGCTGCTCGTCGGCGGGTTCGAGAACCTGTTCCAGCAGTTTCGCGGCGTCACCGAGCGCGACCTCTACGTGATGCTGCTGCTCTTCGTCTTCCTGGTGTTCCGGCCCGGCGGCATCTTCGCGTCGGGCGGCGGCCGCGACTGAGCCGATGGACTTCTACTACGGCCTCGCGCAGATCATCGGCGTCCACACGCTGCTCGGGCTGTCGGCGTACATCCTCCTGCTGACCGGGCAGGTCAGCCTCGCGCAGGCCGGCTTCTTCGCGGTCGGCGCCTACACCGCGGCGATGCTCACGGTGCTCACCGGATGGCCGCTCGTCCCCGCGCTCGCCGTCGGCGGGCTGCTCGGCGCGGTCGTCGCCTGCGCCGTCGGCTTCCCGGCGCTGCGGGTGCGCGGCCTGATGCTCGTGATCGCGACGCTCGCGTTCGGCGAGGGGGTGCGTCTCTTCTTCTTCAACTTCGACTACCAGATCGCGCGCGGCGACGTCCGGGTCGGCCCGCTCGGCGGCGAGGGGTTCCGGCAGATCCGGTACTTCCCGGAGAACGGCTGGACGACGCTCGAGGTCATGCTCTTCATCTGGGCGATCGTCGCGATCGTGATGGCGGTGCTGTGGTGGTTCGACCGCTCGCGCTACGGCGCGGTGCTGCGCGCGGTCGGCGAGGACGAGGTCGCCGCGCAGTCGGTCGGAATCAACCTCACCGCCGTCAAGGTGAGCGCGATGACGATCGGCGGCGCGATCGCCGGCATCGGCGGGGGAATCTACGCGCACTACACCACCCACATCGAGCACACGAGCTTCAACATCCTGGTTGCGACCTTCGCCCTCGCCTACCCGATCGTCGGCGGGCTCGCGAGCGTCTTCGGCACCCTCGCCGCGGTCGTCTTCGTCCAGGGCTTCCTCATCGAAGGGCTGCGGTTCCTGGGCGACTGGCGGAACCTCCTGTTCGGCGCGCTGATCGTGCTCGCCATGAACCTCCGGCCGCACGGGCTGATCGACGCGCGCGTGCTGGCGCGCCTGGCGCGCGCGTTCGGCGGAGGCCGTGGTGCTTGAGCTCGACCAGGTCTCGCGCCACTTCGGCGGGGTACGCGCGGTCGACGCGCTGAGCCTCGCGGTCGGCGAAGGCGAGATCGTCGGGCTCATCGGGCCGAACGGCTCCGGCAAGAGCACGACCGTCAATCTCGTCTCCGGCCTCTTCCCGCCGACCTCGGGCAGGATCCTGTTGCGCGGCCAGGACCTCGCGAGCGTCCCGGTCCACCGCCGCCTCGGCCTGGGCATCGCGCGCACGTTCCAGAACATCCGGCTGTTCGGCCACCTCACGGTGTGGCAGAACCTGTGGGTGGCGCAGAACTCGCCCGAGGATCGCGCGCGGCGCGGGTTCCTCTCGCGCTGGCTCGGCGGCTCCGCGGGCGTGCGGCGGGAGATCGGCGAGCTGCTCGAGTTCGCCGGCCTCGCCGCCAGGCAGGACGAGCTCGCGGCGAACCTCGCCTTCGGCGAGCAGCGGCGGCTCGAGCTCGCGCGTGCGCTCGCGACGCGGCCGAAGCTGCTGCTCCTCGACGAGCCAGCGGCCGGGATGAATTCGGAGGAGATCGGGCAGCTGCGCGAGCGGATCCTGAAGGTGCGCGGCCGCGGCGTGACGATCCTCCTCGTCGAGCACGTGATGGAGCTGGTGATGGGGGTCACCGACCGCATCGCGGTGCTCAACTTCGGGCAGAAGATCGCCGAGGGGACGCCGGCGGCGATCCAGGCCGACCCGGCGGTGCGGAAGGCCTATCTCGGCGGAGAAGCCGCAGCATGAGCGCCCCGCTCCTCGAGATCGCCGACGTCGTCACCGCCTACGGCAAGATCGAGGCGCTGCGGGGCGTGACGCTCGCCGTCGCGCAAGGCTCGATCACGTGTCTCCTCGGGCCGAACGGCGCCGGCAAGACGACGCTGATGCTGACGACGAGCGGGATCCTGAGGGCGCGCCGCGGCTCGATCCGGCTCGCCGGCGAGGAGATCGCAGGCCGGGCGCCGCACGACATCGTCGCCAGGGGGATGGCGCTCGTGCCGGAGAACCGGCTGGTGTTCGCGCACATGAGCGTCACGGAGAACCTCGCCGCCGGCGCCTACCAGCGCCGCGACCGGGCCGGCATCGATGAGGACATCGAGCGCCTGTACGGCCGGTTCCCGCAGCTCAAGGCGCGCTCGGGCCAGCAGGGCGGCACGCTTTCCGGCGGCGAGCAGCAGATGCTCGCCGTGGCCCGGGCGCTGATGTCGCGGCCGAAGCTGCTGCTCATGGACGAGCCTTCGCTCGGGCTCGCCCCGCTCATCGTCGAGGAGATCTTCCGCATCATCGCTGAGCTGAACCGCGACGGCACTACGATCTTCCTCGTCGAGCAGAACGCCCACATGGCGCTCAAGGTGGCGCATCACTTCTATCTCATCGAGCAGGGCCGGGTCACCTTCAGCGGCTCTCCGGGCGCGCTCGCCGAAGATGAAGTAATCAGGCGGGCTTACCTAGGCTCGACCAAGCACTAGAGAGGCTTGACGGTGGTCGTCGACCTCGCCCAGAACACGCTGGACGGGCTGATGCTCGGCTCGGCGTACGCCCTGCTCGCCCTCGGCTTCACCCTGATCTTCGGCGTGCTGCGCCGGGCGAACCTCTCGTACGGTCCGGCGATCATGCTCGGCGCGTACGCGGCGACCTGGGTCAACCTGCAGTTCCACTCTGGGGCTTTGGTCCTGGCTCTGGTCACGATCGCGGGCGCGACGCTCGCGGGGGCCTACGTCGAGCGGCTGTGCTTCGCGCCGCACGGCCGGCGGAGCCGTTCCGGCGAAGCGGCGGCGGTCGCGTCGATGGTCGGGAGCTTCGCGCTGTGGATGCAGCTCGAGGAACTCGCGACGCTGTGGCTCCCGAAGCACCTCTACGGCTTCCCGCCGCTGTACGACGGGCCGCCACTCGCCTTGGGCCCGCTCACGCTGCGCGTCGAGTACCTCGCGATGCTCGCGTGCGCGGTCGCCGTCTGCTTCGGCCTGCACCGGCTCCTCAATCGCACGCGGTTCGGCCTCGCGGTGCGCGCGGTCGTCGACCAGGCCGACGCCGCGCGGCTCGCCGGGATCAACGTGCCGCGGGTCTTCATGCTCGTTTTCGCGCTCGCCTCGGCTCTCGGCGGCCTCGCCGGCTATCTCATCGTCGCGGCGCACGAGCAGGTCACGCCCATGCTCGGCATGTGGTCGACGCTGAAGGGGATGATCGCGATGATGCTCGGCGGCCTCGGGTCGCTCCCCGGCGCGGTCGTCGGCGGGCTCGCGCTCGGTTTGATCGAAGCGCACAGCCAGTGGCTCTTCGGGCCGCAGTACCGCGACCTGATCGCGTTCCTCATCCTGTTCGCGCTGCTCGCCGTGCGCCCGTCCGGCCTCTGGGCCATGCTCCGGCGGAGCCCCGCCCCCGCGCCCTGATCCAATGGACGAGTACGCGCTCGGCGTCCTGACCAACGTGGGGCTGTTCTCGTTCCTGGCGCTGTCGGCGTACCTGCTGCTCGTCGCCGGCGAGATGTCGTTCGGGCAGCAGGCGTTCTTCGGGGTCGGCGCGTACGCCGCGGGGATCGGCACCGCGATGTGGGGTTGGCCGCTCCCGGTCGCGGCGCTGGGAGCGATGGCGCTCGGCGCGGCGGCGGCCTGGCTCGTCGGGTGGCCAACGCTGCGGCTGCGCGGCCTGTACTTCGCGATGGCGACGCTCGCCGCCGCCGAGATGTTCCGGATCCTGTTCGAGCTCTTCCACTACCAGCGCACGATCGACGGCGAGCTGGTCGGCCCGGACGGCACGCAGGGGTTCCGCGGCATCCGCTGGGTGCTCGAGCGGGGCATCGAGCAGGAGACGTTCCTCGCGGCGGTCTGGGCGCTCCTCCTCGTCGTGCTCGCAGCGTTCGCGATCGTCGAGCGCACGCGGCTCGGCGCGACGCTGCGGATGGTCGGCGAGGACCCGGAGCTCGCCGCGGTGCTCGGCGTGAACGTCGCCCGGGTGAAACTCGGCGTGGCAGCGGCCGCCGGCGCGCTCGCCGCCCTCGGCGGCGCGCTCTACGCGCACCACAACACCTACGTCGAGCCGCGCAACTTCGACATCATGCTCGGCGTCCACAGCCTCGCGTACGCGCTGATCGGCGGCCTGGGCACCGCGCTGGGCCCGCTCCTCGGCGTCGCGCTCGACATCGGGCTCCTCGAGTCGACGCGCGTCTTCCAGGGCTATCGGATGATCGTGTTCGGCGGCCTCGTCGCGCTGCTGCTGATCGTCCGCCCGCGCGGGCTGCTCGACGAGGTCGCCGTCAGCCGCATCGCCGGCGCGCTGCGGCGCCGGCGAACGGCATGAACGGAGGGGTCACCATGCGCCGCACCCTGCTCGCCGCCGCGCTGGCGGCGTTTGCCTCACCGGCGGCTGCCCAGCGGCTCGCCGCCGACGTCGACTGCAAGCCGGCGAGGCAGGCGCTCGTCTACGACTGCCGGATCGCGCTCAAGGAAGCCGCGTCCCGGAAGCCGGTCGCGGGCGCCGACGTCTCGGTCGGCGCCGACATGCCGTCGATGCCGATGGCCCACAACGTGAAACCCGTGAAGGCGGCGCCGACGAATCAGCCGGGTGAGTACACCGCCCGGATCGAGCTCGAGATGCACGGCGAGTGGGCGCTGAAGCTCAACGTCCGCAGCCCGGTGCGGGACGTGATCGTGAAGAAGATCGACTTCCGCGAGCGGCCCTAGGGCGCGCGGCGCTCAGGCGGTCGCGCGGTACTCCGAGAAGATGCCGAGCTGCACCACCCGATCGGCGCCGGCGAACCCCGCTGCGCCGATGGTCGCCAGGACCTGCCCGGGACGAGCGCAAGCCTCGATCGTGTCCCAGTAGTAGCGGTACAGCAGCGGCGTCTCGGGATGGCGCGCCACCGCGCGCGACAGCCACGGCACCATGCCGCGCATGTAGAGCTTCAGCGCGGCGCGCGCGAGCTTTCCCTCGGGCGGCGTGATCTCCAGCAGCAGCAGCCGCCCGCCCGGCTTCAGCACCCGCCGGAACTCGCGCAACGCCGCCTCGAGGTCGCTCATGTGACGCAGCGCGTAACCGAGCGATAGGAAGTCGAACGCGGCGTCCGCGAAGGGGAGTCGCTCGGCTCGTCCCTGGACGAGCGCGGGCCCGCCCGCTGCGGCGGCCGCCATCATGCCCGCGCTCGGATCGACGCCGACGACGCCTCGGGCGTCCCCCAGAATCCGGACCGCCTCCCGCGCGACGAGCCCCGTTCCCACCGCGACGTCGAGCATGCGCATCCCCGGGGCGAGGCCGGCGCGCAGCAGCGCCTGGCGGCGATACCACGAGCCGGAGCCGAACGCGAGCAGACGATCGACGCGGTCGTAGTCGCCCGCCGTCGCATCGAACATCCGCCCGACGAAGCCCCGCTTGCCGTCCCCGTTCGCGTAGTACGCCGGCAGGATGGGATGCGGGTCGCGGACGGGTTCATCCACCGGCGGTCGCGGTGACGGCATGGGGCGAATGGTACCCGGACGCCACGCGGCGCTCGGATGACCCGCCAAAAAACAAAGGACGCGAGTCGCTCGCGTCCTTCGCGTTGCTGCGCGCGGCGCGGGGCCGAAGCGCCTCAGGCCTCCTGGAACGCCTCCTCGCGCTTCTTCTTCACGGTCGGCGCCATGACGATCACCAGCAGCACGAGCGAGATGCCAAGCAGCACCGCGCTGATCGGCTTGGTGAAGAACACCGACGGATCGCCGCGCGAGAGCAGCATCGCGCGCCGCAGGTTCTCCTCCATCATCGGCCCGAGGATGAACCCGAGGATCAGCGGCGCCGGCTCGCACGCGAGTTTC
>DATEDA010000181.1:0-6626 GCA_035286595.1 Burkholderiales bacterium
CCCACCTGATCGTTCAGGCGGGCAAGCCGGTGGAACTGACTCTCACCAGCGCGGCGACCGTCGTCCCCCACAACCTCATCCTCAAGGACCCGGCCGCCGGGCTGTCGGTAGCGCCGGACGTGGGCCCGCGCGAAACCGCAAAGGTCAGCTTCACGCCGACGAAGCCGGGCACCTACGTGTTCTACTGCGACAAGAAGCTGCTCTTCTTCCCGAGCCACCGCGAGCAGGGCATGGAAGGCCGCCTGGAGGTGCGGCCGTAACTCCCGGCCGATTCGACCCGGCGACGGCGCGCAAGGCGCGGTACATTCGCGGCCTGGTTGTCCGTCGCTTGGAGGGTTGAGTGGATCGCAGCCGCCGTCTCGTGCTCCTCGGTGTGGTCATCGTGCTGGGGGCGATGCTGTTGCTGATGCTCTGGAGGGGCCGGGACGCGCCGCCGCCGCAGCGCGCGGAGCCGAGCCCGCCGGCGACTCAGCCTGAGGCAGCGCCGACGCCTCCGGTGCCGGCGCGGGTCGTCGACACGGTTCCCGGCATGCCGCCGGTCACGAACCCGGACAACCTGTACAGCGACACCAGCGCCGACCGGCTGAGTCCGGGAGTGGCCGGCGCGCTCCCGCGCATCTACGTGCCCAACCGTCAATCGAACGACGTGTACGTGATCGACCCGGTCGAGCTGAAGGTCGTCGATCGGTTCCGCGTCGGCATCAACCCGCAGCACGTCGTCCCGTCGTGGGACCTCAAGACGCTGTGGGTGACCAACAACGCCGAGGGGCGCACCGACGGCACCCTGACGCCCATCGATCCGACGACGGGCAAGCCGGGGAAGAGCATCCCAGTGGACGACCCGTACAACATGTACTTCACGCCCGACGGCCGATGGGCGATCGTGGTCGCCGAGGCCCGGAAGCGGCTCGACTTCCGCGATCCGCAGACCATGGAACTGCAGCGCTCGCTCGCCGTGCCGCAGTGCGCCGGGATCAACCACGCCGACTTCTCGATCGACGGCCGCTACGCGATCTTCACCTGCGAGTTCAAGGGGATGCTGGCGAAGATCGACTTCGTGGATCGGAAGGTGCTCGGGTATCTCACGCTCTCGCGGGGCGGCATGCCGCAGGACATCCGCATCTCGCCCGACGGCAAGGTCTTCTATGTCGCCGACATGCACGCCGACGGTGTGCACGTGATCGACGGCGACAACTTCGTCGAGGCCGGGTTCATCCAGACCGGCCCCGGAACGCACGGGCTCTATCCCAGCCGCGACGGGACGAAGCTCTACGTCGCCAACCGCGGCTCGCACAAGGTGTACGGTCCTCCGCGCGGCCCCGGGAGCGTTTCCGTCATCGATTTCGCGACGCGCACGGTCGTGGCCACGTGGCCGATTCCCGGCGGCGGGAGTCCCGACATGGGCAACGTGAGCGCCGACGGGAAGGTGCTGTGGCTCTCGGGTCGGTTCGACGATGTCGTCTACGCCATCGACACCACGACCGGGGAGGTGAAAAGCGTCCCGGTCGGCAAGGAGCCGCACGGCCTCACCGTCTGGCCCCAGCCGGGGCGCTACTCGCTTGGCCACACCGGGAACCTGCGCTGATCGGGTGATGCCGCGGCGCTGAGGGATCGCCCCGAGGGCCGGGCACCGCCGGGCCGACGTAGACTCGACCGATGCGAAACTTCGCTTACTACGCCGCGGCCGCGTTCTTCGAGATCGCCGGCTGCTTTGCGTTCTGGGCCTGGCTGCGCCTCAAGGCGAGCCCGTGGTGGCTCACGGCAGGGCTCGCGAGCCTCGCGCTCTTCGCGTTCCTGCTCACGCGGATCGACAGCGCGTTCGCCGGCCGCGCGTTTGCGGCCTACGGCGGCGTGTACATTGCCGCCTCGCTCGCGTGGTTGTGGGCGGTGGAGGGCACGCGTCCGGATCGCTGGGATCTCCTGGGCGCGGTGATCTGCGTCGGCGGCGCCGCAGTGATCCTTCTCGGGCCTCGCTCGGCCTGAGTGCGAGGGTCAGGTGGCAAGAATCGATCTCCGGGTGCAGCGCTACGCGTTCGCGGCGCTCGCTGCGGCGGCGCTTTTCGGGCTGAGCACGCCGCTCGCCAAGCGGCTGCTCGGCGACGTGTCACCCGTTGTGCTCGCTGGACTGCTGTATCTCGGCAGCGGGGTCGGGCTCGGCGCGATGCTGGCCCTGCGCCGGATTCGCGGGCGCCGCGCGGCGAACCGTTCGGAGGCGCCGCTTGGGCGCGGCGATCTCCTGCCGCTGGCGGGGGCGGTCCTGGCCGGTGGCGTCGCCGCGCCGGTCGCGCTCCTGTGGGGTCTCGCGGGCATGCGCGCGACCGATGCGGCCCTGCTGCTGAACTTCGAGAGCGTGCTCACGACGTTCATCGCGGCCGTGATGTTCCGCGAGGCCGTCGGCGGACGGGTTTGGGTCGCCGCCGCGGTGATGCTCGCGGCGGGCACGCTGCTCGCCTACGACCCGCAGGCGCTGCTGCGATTCTCTCCGCATGCGCTCGCGGTGGTCGGAGCGTGTGCGCTTTGGGGGCTCGACAACAACCTGACCCGTGCCGTCTCGGCGGCCGATCCGTTGCAGATCGCCGCGATCAAGGGCGCGGTGGCGGGAAGCGTCAACCTGGCACTCGGCCTCGCGCTCGGCAACGCTGCGCCGGGGATCGGTATCGCCGGCGCCGCGCTCGCGATCGGCTTCGCGAGCTACGGCGTGAGCCTGGTGCTGTTCATCCACGCGCTGCGCCACCTCGGGGCAGCTCGCACCGGCGCGCACTTCGGCACCGCGCCGTTCATCGGCGCCGCGGTCGCGGTGCCGCTGCTCGGCGAACCCGTCACCGCCGCCCTCGCCGCCGCGACGGCGTTGATGGCGCTCGCGACGTGGCTCGTGCTGACCGAGACGCACGCGCACGAACACACCCACGCGCACCTGGAGCACACCCACCGCCACGTGCACGACGAGCACCACCGGCACGACCACCGCGGAGACGAAGGGCCCGAACCGCACAGCCACGAGCACGTCCACTTGCCGATCGCCCACGCGCACCCGCACCTGCCGGACCTGCACCACCGCCACGATCATTGAGAGGTGACCAAGTTCCTCCCGCGAGGCTGGCCGCGGGGCGTCGGAGGGGGTACGCTTCACGCGAGCTTCTGGAGCCTCGCGTGAGCGGTTCTTCGCACTCCCATCGCCATCTCCCGGGCGCACACGGGCACGACGGACATCGGCACGACCACGTCGCGGATGCCGAGCGGCGGATGTTCTGGGTGCTCGTTCTCACCGCCGTCTTCATGGTCGTCGAGGCGATCGGGGGCTGGCTCTCGGGCTCGCTCGCGCTGATCGCGGATGCCGGGCACATGCTCTCCGACGCCGCGGCGCTGGGTCTCGCCTGGGCGGCCTTCCGCGTCGCCCGCCGGCCCTCCGACGCGAAGCGGTCCTACGGCTATCACCGGCTCCAGATCATCGCGGCGTTCGCGAACGGGCTGGCGCTGTTCGCGATCGCGGTGTGGATCCTCGTCGAGGCGATCGCCCGCCTGCGAGAGCCGATCCCGGTGCTCGGCGGCCCGATGCTGGCGGTCGCGATCGCCGGACTCGCGGTGAACCTGATCGCGCTCTTCGTTCTGCGCGCGGGCGACCACACGAACCTGAACGTCCGCGCCGCGCTGCTGCACGTGCTGGGCGACCTGCTCGGCTCGGCCGGGGCGATCGCGGGGGCGATCGTGATCCTCGCGACCGGCTGGACGCCGATCGACCCGATTCTGTCGGTCCTGATGACCGCCCTGATCCTCCGCGGCGCGTGGGACGTCACGCGCCGCGCCGGCCACGTGCTGATGGAGGGGGCGCCCGACGGGTTCGACGCCGATGCGCTCCGCGCCGACCTCATCGCCGTCGTGCCCGGGGTCACCGACGTGCATCACGTGCACGCCTGGATGCTCACCACCGAACGGCCGCTCGTGACGCTGCACGTGTGCCTCGCGCCATCGGCCGACCCGAACGCGGCGCTCGCGGCGATCAAGGTGCGGCTGAAGGACCGGTTCGGGATCGCGCACTCGACGGTGCAGATCGATCCCGCGGACTGCCTCGATTGACTGGTGCTCGGGCCGTTTGACCCTGGCTAAGCCCGTCCGGGTCATGCGACCCACTCTCGTCTTGCTCCTGCTTGGGCTGGTTGCGCCGCTTCGCGCCGCGGCGGGCGAGGAGGCCGCGCCGGCCCCGCTCATCGCCGACGCCCTGTACCGGGGTGACGTCGTCGCGCTTCGCGAGCAGCTCGCCGCCATCGCGCGCACGTCCTCGATCGACGCCGCTGCAACGGCGTTCGCCTCAGCGATGGAGAGCCTGCCCCGGAACCGCGAGTTCCGGGTGCGATTCGACGCGGCGCGCGCCGGCCGGCCGCAGGTCCCGGCGGCGGGCGCGGGCTATCTCTTCGTGTTCGTCCCTGGATGGCTGTATCGCGCGAACCCCGACTCGGGCGCGGATCTCGCGCGGCCGCGCGCGGTGCTCGGTGCGCTGGGACTCGCGACGCACTTCGCGGCGATCGACGAGAACGGCACGGTCGAGGCGAACGGCGCCGCCCTCGCTGCGGCGCTCACGCAGCTCGCCGGCGACGGACGTCGGCTCGTCCTCGTCAGCACCAGCAAGGGCGGGCCGGAGACCCACCTCGCGCTCGACCAGCTCGGAAGGTCGGACCGCGCGGGGCACGTTGCGGCGTGGGTGAACATCGGCGGGCTCCTCAACGGTACCGCGCGCGCCGACTACTGGATGGAGTGGCCGCAACGCTGGCTTGCGGCGGTCGGGTTCGCGTTCCTGGGACGAGGGATCGAGGCCATCCCGAGCATGACGATGGCTCCGCGCCGCGCGCGCTTTGCCGAGCTGCGCGTCCCGCCCGGGGTGCTCGTGGTGAACTACATCGGCGCCCCGATGACCGCCGACATCCGCCCGGACGTGCGGGCCGACTTCGAGGTGATCGCCCCGCATGGACCGAACGACGGCCTCACGCTGCTCGCGGATGCCATCGTGCCGGACGGGATCACGCTCGTGGAGCCCGGCCTGGATCACTATTTCGCCGCGCCGGATCTCGACCGCCGGATCGCGGCGCTGGCCGCGGCGCTGCTCGACGAGCTGGCGGCCCGCGCCGGGCGCTGATCTCGTCCCGGGACACCGCCCGGCGCGGATCCCGAACAACGCATCGTCTCCTGACTCGGGCCGCTCGGAACGACCGGCCCGATCCTTGACCTCGGTCAACATGCGCCTCGCGCTCGGGCGTAAGAGTTAGTCGACCGATCACCCTGGGGAGAAGCTCATGAAGCGCGTTGCGTCTGCGTTCGGCCTGGCTGCCGTTGTCGCGGGTTCGGCAATGGCCGCCGATCCGGCCCGCATCGACTGGGAGAAAGTCCCGACGAAGACCATGACCCTGTTCTATCCGGGACAGTCGTCCTACCAGTGGTTGCAAAGCAACCACAAGAGCGGCAAAGGCGCCGACGCCGTCAAGAAGAGTCAAGCCTGCGTGCGCTGCCACGAAGGCGAGGAAAAAACGCTCGGGGACGCACTGGTCAAGGGCGGCCCGCTCGAGCCGACCCCGGTCAAGGGCAAGAACGGCTGGGTGGATCTGAACGTTCAGGCCGCGTACGACGCCAAGAATGCATATCTGCGCTTCCGCTGGAAGACGCAGAGCGCCTCCCCCGGCATCGAGTACCCGTATCTCCGCTTCGACGGCAAGGAGTGGAAGGGGTACGGCGGCCCCAGGCTCGACAAGGCCGTGCAGGAAGGCAAGCAGCCCGCGATCTACGAGGATCGCATGACGGTCATGCTCGACGACGGCAAGGTGCCCGGCTTCTCCCGGCAGGGCTGCTGGTTGACCTGCCACGAGGGCGAGCGCGACATGCCGAAAACCGCCTCCCGGGAGGAGGCGCAGGCCAATCCGCTCCTGAGCGCGATCAAGCGGAACGACGTTCGCAAGTTCCTGCCGGCCACCCGCACCGATCCGATGGACTGGAAGTCCGGCAAGTCGGTGGCGGAGATCGCCAAGATCAAGGCCGCCGGCGGCTTCGCCGACCTGATCCAGTGGCGCGCGCACCGCTCGCACCCGGTCGGCATGGCCGACGACGGCTACGTGCTCGAGTGGCGCAACTTCGACGCCGGCAAGAACATGTTCAGCAGCAACGCCGACCCGAAGACCAAGATGCCGAGATACATGTGGGACGCGAAGAAGACCGGCTACAAGTCGGTCGCTGCCGCGGAACTGCGCAAGGGCGACCACTTCCTGATCCGCGACCAGAACGCCGTTCCTTTCGACCCGAACGCCGGCTGGAAGGAGGGCGACATGCTCCCTAGCTACGCGCTGAGCCGCGCGGACGCGGCGGGCTCGGCCGCCGACAACAACGCCATCTCGGCGTGGAAGGACGGCACGTGGACGGTCGTGCTCATCCGTCCCCTGGGCCTGGCGAACGACGATGACAAGGCGCTGAAGGAGGGCGGCGTCTACAACGTCGCATTCGCGGTCCACGACGACAACATCACCACCCGCGGGCACTTCGTGTCGTTCGTGACGACGCTCGGGCTCGGGGCCGAGGCCGACATCAAGGCGGTCAAGCTTCCTTGATCGGAACGCCGGATCGCGGCGCTCGCCGCGGCGCGGCTCGAC
>DATEDA010000182.1:0-6541 GCA_035286595.1 Burkholderiales bacterium
CCGCCGCGACGAGCGCGACCACGCAGGCGTGCCCGACCAGCGCGTCGGCGTCGGCGCGGCGGCCTCCGCCCAGCGCGCGCGCCACCGCGGAGGCGACGCCCCCGCCCATGCCGCCCGCGGACATGGTCTGCATCAGCATGATGAGCGGGAAGACCAGCGAGACGCCCGCGAGGGCGTCCGAGCCGAGCCAGCCGACGAAGACGGCGTCCAGGGTGCCCACCGTGGCCTGCAGCACCATGACCAGCACGTTCGGCGCGGCCAGGCGGAGCAGGGTCCGGGCCACCGGCCCCTCGAGCAGGAGCCGGGTGCGCGGAGAGAGGATGGCCGTTCCCGGGGCGGCCACGGTGGCAGCGGCGGCCGACGGGCTCACCTAGCGTCCCGCCGCCTGCTCGCCCCGGAGGGTCATGCAGGTGCTGGACGCGCGCGCGACCAGGCGCTCCTTGTCGTCCAGCACGTCGCACTCGACCAGCCCGACCGTCCGACCGCCCTTGACGACGCGGCCGGTCGCCACGAGCCGGCCGGTGCGGACCGGCTTGAGGAAGTTGATCCTCAGCTCGAGGGTCGTGAACGTCTCGTTCTCGTCGAGCGTGGCCGCGTAGGCCATGCCCATGGCCGCGTCCGCGATGTCGCACAGGACGCCCCCGTGGAGCGTGCCCATCGGATTGGCGTGGCGGCCGTCCGCGTCGAAGACGATCACCGCGCGACCGGGCTCGACCTCGGTGAGGGTGAACCCGATGAGCCGGGCGACAGGCGGTGGCGGGGCCTCCCCGCGCTGGACCATCCGGATGACGTCGATCGCCTTCGGCATCCGACCCTCCTTAAGGCGCGATCGCAAGTGACTTGTAAAATAGTAGTCACTTGCTCCGATGTCAAGCGGAAGCCTATACTGCTCCCATGCTGAAGCGATACAACCAGTCCTGCCCGGTGGCGAAGACGCTCGAGGTGATCGGCGACCGCTGGACGCTCCTGGTGGTGCGCGACCTCTTGCCCGGCGCCAGGCGCTTCCAGGATCTCCTGGCCACGCTGCCCGGCATCGCCCCGAACATCCTGTCGGCGCGGCTCAAGCTGATGGAGGAGCACGGGCTGATCGCGCGGCGGTTCTACTCGGATCACCCCCCGCGGGCCGAGTACGCGCTCGCCGACAAAGGGCGGGAGCTCGGCGTGGTGGTGGGCGCGCTCGCGGCGTGGGGCGGCCGGCACGTGTACAAGCGGGCCAAGCTGGTGCACGCGGGGTGCGGGCACCCCGTGTCGGTCGGCTACTACTGCCCGGACTGCGGGGAAGCGGTCCGGGGGGCCGACGTCACCGTCAAGCGGGGTCGCGCTCGTCCAGGAAGTTCAGCACGGCGCGGGTGAAGGCCTCCGGCTGGTCGCGGTGAATCAAGACTCGACCCTCAAGATTTCGGTATGAGTTCGAATGCCGGATACCGCTGCGTGATCTGAATGAATGCCTCGCTCGACGATCCGGCCGGGACAGGGAAGAAGCGCTGAACCTCGCGGCGGAAGCGATCGAGATAGGCCTTGAGGATCGGCGGTTTCTCCGCATCGGAGAGCGCGCGCAGCCGGTACTGTTTGGTCCGGCTTCCTCTCCGCAGCGTGACTTCCCCGCTGGCCGCTGCGTTGCGAACCCACTGCGTATACCCGCGTGGCGCTACGAGATACTGCTTGCCCTCCTCCGACAGCACATCGACCGGCAAAGAATAGAGCTTCCCAGTCTTCCGGCCGCGAACCTCCAGGAGGTGCATGTGCGCAGGGCCGATGCCGAGACGCACAAGAGCACCGACGCCACGATTCAATAGGCGCTCAACCGCGCTCGGTCGCTCGAAAGCGGGTGACTGCTCAGCCACCGGATGGTCTCCAGCCGATGAAGTCTATCCCGCCTCGCCTGATAGCCCAACGATAGAGCTCACCTGCCCGGCCCGCGTGAGTGGGCCCTCATCCAGGCCCCCTGCCACCCGGCAGGGTAAGGTGATTGCGACCAAACAATACCCCCGACCACCGGAAGGAGGAGACTGGATGAGGTTCTCCACCGCGCAGCTTTCTCGCGGGTGTCGGGGTGTGGTTGCTGGGAGGCGGCATTGCGCGGTTGGTTGATGCGGTACTCATCGGTTTGGTCGTGCCGTTCACGTTCATCGCAATCACGCCGACAAATCATCAACTGTTGGCGCCTGGCCGCGATCTTGCGTCGACGGAGACTCGAATGCTGTTGGAGAAGTGGGGGTAGGCTTCACGCGGTGCGAAGCGTTCTGAGCCTTCTGGCGTCAGTCGTGTATCTGTCGTTGCTGCAAGCGATCGGAGGTGACCCCTTGATGAGAACCCGCCCGGGAGCTTGCTTCCGCAACTCATGTGGTGCCGGTCTCGAGCTCGCGGCGGCGATCCTCGGCGCGACGATACTGCTCGGCGCTGTGTTCACGTTCTCGGCCTGTGCGCAGTCGCGGCTACCGATGCCGACTCCGCGAAAGGCTCTACAATGCGAGCGACATGAAGGCGTCTTCAAAATGACCCTGGCGCACGGCACAGACCGGCTGGAGTCGGCTCGCCTCGTGCTGCGCCGGATCGCCCCGGACGATCTGCCGTTCTTCACTCGCGTCCACGCACTCCCCGAAGTCGCGCAGTATCTTTATCCCGGAGGCCCGGCCGCGCTCGCCCGAAGAGTCGGCCGCATGGTTGCAGGCCACTCTCGAGCGCTATGAGCAGCTCGCGCTCGGCTATCTCGCGGGCCTGCGCAAGGAAGACGGAGCGCTGATCAGGCGCTGCGGCTTGATGGCTCGCTCGGAAGCCATGCGTCGTGAGATCTCCGGTCCCGCGGTTGGGCCACGACAACCACGATTCGCTCAGCGCTTGTCGTACTCGTCGTGGCGGCGCCACCAGACGCCCGTCTCGTTGCGCCCCTTGGGTGCGCGGTCGAGCCACTGGTACATGCCCCAGAGGCCGTCCAGTCCGCGTGCAAAGGCGGAATAGGCGTGGTAGACGACGCCGTCCTCGAGCGCGAACGCGCTCATGCCCGGCCTCTCGCGCGTGTACGTGGCTACGTCGGTTCCGGCCATGGCCGCGGACTCGGCGACAGGTCCCTTGCCGCCGGCTTCCCGGACCAGCGGCGCCTCGCGCCCGTAGTTGTATTCGACGAGCCCCTCGCGCTGTTGCTCCTCGGTGAACGAGACGTTGAAGTCGGAGTTGAAGTCGCTGCCGAGCGAGGACGCCCAGGGAAACGTCCACCCCATCCGCCGCTTGTACGCCTGCAGTTTCGCGAGCGGCGCCCGCGACACCGCCGAAAGCGTGACGTCGTGGTTGGCCAGGTGGACGACGAAGCCGTCGAACCCGTCCGCGATCGCCGAGCACGACGGACACCCCGCCGTGTAGTCGGGCCCGAACATGAAGTGGTAGACGAGGAGCTGCGAGCGCCCTCGGAAGAGGTCCGCCAGCGAGGCGCGCCCCTCGTCGGTCTCGAATCGATACTCCTTGTCGATCCGAACCCACGGCAGCTCCTGCCGCCGCCGCGCCAGCCCGTCGCTGCGCCGCGTTAGCTCCTTCTCCGCCTCGAGCAGCTCGAGCCGCGCGGCAAGCCACTCTTTACGTGTCCCGGTCATGTGCTTCGTCATCGCTCTTCTTTCCTTCCTTCTCTTGGGTCAGGGCTTGCGCACGGCGCGCACCTTGCCACTGGTGGCACCGCCGCAGTAGAAGACGCCGGCGCCGTCAGCCTCGAGGCCGCTCACGAGGACGCTGGCGGGCATCTCGAGGCGCTCGAGGACCTCGCCCGTCTCCGGATCGATGCGGCGAAGATCGCTGTGCTCGTCCTCCATGGTGCCGTGCCAGAGCTCGCCGTTCACCCAGGAGACGCCGGTGACGAAGCGATCCGATTCGATCGTGCGCAGGATGGCGCCGGTCTCGGCGTCGATCTGGTGGATCTTGCGGGCGCGGTACTCGCCGACCCAGAGCGTCCCCTCGGCCCAGGTCAGGCCCGAGTCGCGGCCATGGGCCGGCGCCGGGATGGTAGCGACGACCTGGCCCGAGCGCGGATCGACCTTCTGGATCCGGTCGCCGGCGAGCTGCCAGAGGCACTCGCCGTCGAAGGCGGTGCCGGCGTCGGCGGCGACGGCGAGCTCGCGGACCAGCGCGCCGCCGCCGGGATCGAGGGCGACGATGCTCTCGCCGCGGGCGAACCAGACGTGGGCACCGTCGAAGGTCACGCCGTGGACGTGGTCGATGCCGGGATAGGGGCCGTACTCGCGGAGGATCTCCGCCTGCTTAGTCTTGCGCGTCGTTGCCATGACCCGAGACTACCCGACTGGCAGCGCGCCCGGGAGTAACAAGGTTGTCGCGAATCCGCCGAGCGCGGGCGCGAGCCAGCGGCGGGATCGACCGCTGCCGACGGCGCGCACCGCCGCCGCTTCTTCGAGCTGGCGCAGTGCACGCTGGACGGTTCGCTGGCTCGAGCCGAGCGCACGCGCGAGCGCCGAGGTCGACCACGACTCGCCGCCCTCGAGCAGGGCGAGGATGGCACCGGCGGGACCGTCGATCGGCGGCGCCAGCACGACGACGGCACGGCCGCCGACGGGGACGAGCGCGAAGCCGCGCCGGGTCGCCTCGATCCGGGCGAGCGGGCGCAGGGCGGCGCGCAGGCGGCCGAGCTCGACGCGGAGCCGGGCGCGGTACGACTCGTCGGCGGCGCGCGCCTCGAAGGCGCGCTCGACGAGGCGATCGCGCGGCACGTCGGCCGGCCAGGCCTCGGCGAGCGCGCCGACGAGCGCGAACAGGACCGGGCGTCCGGCGAGCGGGACGGAGCGAGCCGGGGCGCGCACCGCGCGCCGGCAGGCGTCGACGACGAGGTCGCCGGACCTGAACAGGGCCTCGACCTCGTCGAGGCGGACCGGGCGGACCACACCGCCGCGGATCAGGCGCGCCGAGGGCGCCGACAGGGCACGCCGGGCCCGGCCGATCTCGGCGACCAGGGCCGGGATGCCGGCGGCGAGGGCGGCGGCGTGGGCGCGGCCGAGCGCGGCGGCGGCGTCCGCGACCCGGACGCGCCGGAGCGCGAGCTCGGCGCGGGTGAGCTCGGCGCGGGCCGCGAGCGGCGGCGGCGCGCCGGCGGCGTCGAGGTCGATCGCGGCGAGCGTCTGCTCGGCGGCCTCGAGCTCGCCGACGAGGAGCTGGCGGCGGGCGCCGACGAGGCGGGCGTAGAGAGCGTTCGCGCGATCGCCCAGCGCATCGAGGGCCTGCGCGGCCGCGTCGAGCGCGCGCACCGGCCCGTTCAGGTCGCGCGCGGCGAGGGCGACCTCCGCCTCGGCGACCTGGCAGCGCGCCTGGGCGAGGCGCTCGCGGGTGCCGAAGCCGCGGGCGGCGCGCCGGAGGAGCTTGCGCGCCCGGTCGTAGTCGCCGAGCTGGGCCATGGCGATGCCGCGCAGGGCGAGGGCCGGCGGGTCGTCGCGCAGCGCGACGCGCTTGAGGGCGCCGAGGGAATCACCGGCCGCCAGCGCGCGCGCGGCCGAGGCGACGAGGGAGTCCATGTCTGGGAGGATACATGTCGATCCAGTGCGCCGCTCCCTTGACGGCTGGATCGTCCCCCCGGATACTCGCGCCCAGCGAAAACGTGGTCGTGGCTCGGGCCGGAGGACCGAGAACATGACCCAACCGCTCCCTGCACCTGTAGACCAGTTCTGCGTCTTCCAGCGCAAGCAGCGCGGTAAGACAGAAGGAGGTGTCAGAAGCTACCGATGGAATCTCGAGCGCACATCGTGTCGGTGAGAGCGACTGATAGAGTTGGATGAGATGCCCGTCGCTGGCGAAGCGCACACCGGCGCGACGGCGTTGTACACGCAAGAGGCCGCCGTCATCGAGGCGTTGCAACGCCGTGGATTCGCCGCGGCATTCTTCACGGAGGGCGACCGGCTCCGGGTAGTCGGGACGGATCGGGCGTTTCCACCGGAGGAGATGACGATCCGCGACTACTATCGCTTCGAGGGCACATCGGACCCTGACGATATGTCGATCGTGTACGCGCTCGAGGGCAGCGACGGCACGCGGGGCATTCTCGTGGACGCTTTCGGTACCTACGCGGATCCGGCCGTCGGAGCAGTCCTGGACCGGATGCGGATCGCCAGGGTAGCGGAGGGCGAGACCGGCAAGGACTCGCGGGGGCGTTGTCGCTGACCGGCCTGGAGGCGGAGATGTTCAGAGCTTCTCGTAATCGGTGGGATCGTGCGCCGGATCATCGCCACGAAAACACCAGCTTATAATAGTGGACGGCGGGGAAGGGGGAGAGCCTCTTCGTCAGTAATGGCGATGTCAAGTTCATCACGCCCCACCGCCACCACCTTCACCCGTACAGTCTGCGGCAGCCGATACCACCGGAGCATTGCCCTTCCTGCTGATGCCTCGATTCGGATGCCATCGAGGAACGCTTTCGCGATCGCCTTCCGCTCTTCCGTGCCGCCAGCACCGAGAACCTGTCGCATGTCCGAGAGACTCTCGCTTCTGGATGCCGTCGACCACGGCGTCCTCGAGATAGGCCGTCGAGATCTTGGGCGCGGTGCAGACGGTCCGGCTG
>DATEDA010000183.1:0-31599 GCA_035286595.1 Burkholderiales bacterium
CGGGGCTCAGCTCTTCGCCGCGGCGGTCTTGCCGCCCCCCATCATGCGCGTGATCTGCCACTGCTGCGCGATCGAGAGGATGTTGTTGACCAGCCAGTAGAGCACCAGGCCCGCCGGAAAGAAGAAGAACATCACGCCGAACGCGATCGGCATGATCTGCATCACCTTCGCCTGCACCGGGTCGGGCGGCGTCGGGCTCATCCGCGTCTGGATGATCATCGAGCCCATCATCAGCGCCGGCAGGATGTAGAAGGGATCGACCGCCGAGAGGTCCTTGATCCAGCCGTAGAACGGCGCCTGTCGCAGCTCCACCGAGGCGAGCAGCACCCAGTAGAGCGAGATGAACACCGGGATCTGGACGGCGATCGGCAGGCACCCGCCGAGCGGGTTGATCTTCTCCTGCTTGTAGAGCTCCATCATTGCCTGGTTCAGCTTGACGCGATCGTCGCCGTACTGCTCGCGCAGCTTCGTCAGCCGCGGCGTCACCTGCTTCATGCGCGCCATCGACTTGTAGCTCGCCGCCGAGAGCGGGAAGAAGATCAGCTTGATCGCGATCGTGAGCGCGATGATCGCCAGGCCCCAGTTGCCGAGCCACGTGTAAAAGAGGTGCAGCACCCAGAACAGCGGCGCGGCGATCACCGTGAGCCAGCCGTAGTCGACGACGAGATCGAGCCCCGGCGCGACCGCCTTGATCTTCTCCTGCTCCTCCGGGCCGGCGTACAGCCGCACCGCGGCCCTGCCGGTGCCGCCGGGCGCGATCGCCGGCACCGGCAGAATGACCCCGGCGCTGTAGTACTGGTCGGCGAGCCGGCGCGTGTAGTACTCGCGCTCGGTCTTCTCCGGCGGCAGCAGCGCCGACACGAAGTAGTGCTGGACCATCCCGATCCAGCCGTTGTCGGCGGTTTTCGGATAGGGCGCTTTGCCCTTGTCGATGTCCTCGAACGACACCTTCACGAACTTGTCCTGCTCCGTGTACACCGCCCCACCGGTGAACGTGTAGAGCATCGCCTTGTCGTCCGCCGGCGCCTTGCCGTCGCGCGTGAGCTGGAAGTACGCGTGCGCGGCGAGCGGCGCAGCGGTGCCATTCGTGATCTCGTGCGCGACGTCGATGAGGTAGCTCGAGCGGTGGAACGTGAGCGTCTTCACCACCCGCGCGCCCTCCGGGGTCACGGCCTCGAGCTTCACCTCGACCGCGTCCTGGCCGTCGGCGAGCTTGTAAGCGGTCGCCCGCGAGGTGTACACCGTCTTGTGGGTCGGCAGTCCCTGCCCGATCAGGCCGCTCTGCACGGTGTAGCGGTGCTCGGGGCCGAGCAGCACGAAGGTCTTTGTCGGGTCGATGCTGTCCTTGTAACGGAGCAGCTCGAGCCTGACGAGATCGCCCCCCACCGGATCGATCTCCGCCCTCAGGTAGTCGGTCTCCACCCGGATGAGCTCCCGCGGCGCCGTCTGGCCCGCAGTGGTCGGTACGCCCCCGGGCGCGAGCGGCGCCGCGGGTGCGCCTGGTTTTTGCTCCGCCGCGGGTGCGCCGGGCTTCGGCGTCGGCGCGCTCGGCGTCGGCACCGCGGCGTCCTTCGTCTGGGCCACCGGGGGCGGCGTCGGGCGGTTCTCCCGCTGCCACGCTTCCCAAAGCATCAGCAGCGAGAACGAGAAGATGATGAAGAGGATCAGTCGTTGCGTATCCATGGGACGTTGTTCTGGGCGTAGCGCGCTAGCGTAGGGAAGCGGCGAGAGGCTCGCGCCCCCTCGCTACCCGAGGTCGTCACGGGACCGGGTCGTATCCGCCCGGATGCCACGGGTGGCAGCGCGCAATCCGCTTCACCGCCAGCCAGGCGCCGCGCCGCGCGCCGCGGCGCTCGAGGGCCTCCACCGCGTATGCCGAGCAGGACGGATGGAAACGGCAGTGCCGGCCGAGCATCGGGCTCAGCGCGTACCGATACGCCGTCACGAGCGCGATCAGCACCCGCGCGGTCATTGAACTACCCTCTCGCAAGACCATCTTATTCATTCACACCGACGCCGTGGAGCAGGAGCGCTTCGATTTCCCCGCGAGTGACCGGCGCGTCGCCGGACGCCTGCACGAGTCGCACTACGCAGTCGTTGCCGCCGAGCCGCTGCTGCTGCAGCCGGAACGCCTCGCGGATGAGGCGGCGGATCCGGTTCCGGGTGGTCGCGCGCGGCGCGAGACGCTTCGGCACGACGAGCGCGAGACGCGGCTGAGCGAGCGAGTTGGGCAGCCGGTAGAGGCAGAGCCGGGCGCCGCGCGTCAGTCGTCCGCGCTTGAGCACTGCCGCGACCGCGGCGGCGCCGAGCCGCTGCGGTCGCCGCAACCGCAGGCGCGCCGGTCCGCGCTCGGCCGTCAGATCCCGAGGCGCGCGCGACCCTTCGCGCGCCGCGCGCGGATCACCGCGCGCCCGCCCCGGCTGCGCATCCGCACGAGGAAACCGTGGGTCCGCTTCCGCCGGACCACCGAGGGCTGATACGTTCGCTTCATCGCCGCCTGTCCTTGCAATCGAGAAAACCCGCTATTAGACCAATGCGTTGGAAGCACTGTCAACGAATGCTCGCCGCTGTGGATAACTCACCGCGTTCCGGGTATCATTCCCGCGCCCCGTCCACCCGCTCCGCACCCGCCTACGATAAGCGCTGAAAAGAGCCGGCCGCGAGCATGCAAAGCCTGTGGCAGTCCTGTCTGAACCAGCTCGAGAAAGAGCTTCCCGCTCAGCAATTTAATACCTGGATCCGGCCGCTCGCGGCGGGCGCCGAGGCGTCGAGCGAGCTGCAGCTCGTGGCGCCGAACCGCTTCGTGCTGCAATGGGTCAAGGACCGCTTCCTCGGGCGCATCGAGACGATGCTCGCCGCGCAGTCCGGAAAGTCGATGCGCGTGGTGCTGGCGTTGCCCGAGTCCGGCGAGCGCGAGGCCATGCCGGTGCGCGCCGGCACCGCCAGGCAGCCCCCGCCCGTGCCCAAGCCGGCCGTCGACCGCAAGGGGGCCGAGCGCTCGAGCCTGAGCGGCGAGTTCTCCTTCGAGAACTTCGTTCCCGGCAAGGCGAACCAGCTCGCGCGCGCCGCGGCCGTGCAGGTCGCCGAGAACCCCGGCACGTCCTACAACCCGCTGTTCGTCTACGGCGGGTCCGGGCTCGGCAAGACGCACCTCCTGCACGCGATCGGCAACCACGTGGCCACACACCAGAAGAGCGCGAAGGCGCGCTATCTCCACGCCAACCAGTACATCACCGACGTGGTCCGCGCCTACCAGCAGCGGTCGTTCGACGCCTTCAAGCGCTACTACCACTCGCTCGATCTGCTGCTGATCGACGACATCCAGTTCTTCACCGGCAAGGACCGGACGCAGGAGGAGTTCTTCTACGCCTTCAACGCGCTCGTCGAGGGGCACAAGCAGATCGTCATCACCTGCGACACCTACCCGCGCGACGTCGCCGGCATCGACGACCGCCTGAAGACCCGCTTCAGCTGGGGCCTCACCGTGGCGATCGAGCCGCCGGAGCAGGAGATGCGCGTCGCGATCGTGCTGAAGAAGGCCGAGGCGGTGGGCGTGAAGCTCGACGAGGACGTCGCGTTCTTCATCGCCAAGCACGTCCGATCCAACGTGCGCGAGCTCGAGGGGGCGCTGAAGAACGTCCTCGCCTTCGCGACGTTCAGCGGCAAGGAGGTCAGCGTCGAGGCGGCGAAGGAGGCGCTGAAGGACCTGCTCTCGGCGCACAACCGCCAGATCTCGATCGAGAACATCCAGAAAACAGTCGCGGAGTTCTACAAGATCAAGGTCGCCGACCTGCACGCCAAGAAACGCAGCCGCAACATCGCCCGGCCGCGGCAGATGGCGATGGCGCTCGCCAAGGAGCTCACCGAGATGAGCCTGCCGGAGATCGGCGACGCGTTCGGCAATCGCGACCACACCACCGTGCTCCACGCCTGCCGCACGATCACCGTGCTGCGCGGGAAGGACAGCGATCTCAATCGTGACTTCCACGTCCTCGAGCAGACCCTCAAGGGCTAGTCCGGTCCCGATGCGAATGCGCGAGTTGCAACGTCCTGGAACCTCCCCGCGCGAACGCTGGATAACTTGCCGGAAGGCTGTGGGCAACTCCGGCCGGCCACCGCGGGCGGCCCGGTTGCGCACCACGATGCGAGCCGCGATCCACAGCCCCGTGCACAGCCTGTACACAGGACAAACACTTGATTGCATGAGGATACTCCGCGTTATCCCCGGGAATTCCGCTGCTTATTATTAGTCTCAGGATTACTATATGAATCTAGTAAAGACCAGCCGCGAGACCCTGCTCCGGCCCTTGCAGGCGGTGGCGGGCATCATCGAACGGCGGCACACGCTGCCGATCCTGTCGAACGTCCTCCTCCAGCGCGACGGCGCCCGGCTCGCGTTCGTCGCGACCGACATCGAGATCGAGATCAGCGCCGATGCCGCGGCCGAGGCGGAAGGCGCGGACGGCAAGTCGCTGACGGTCGGCGCGCGGAAGCTCCTCGATATCCTCCGCGCGCTGCCCGAGGGCGCCGAGGTGACGCTCGCACAGGGGGAGAAGCGGCTGCAGTTGAAGAGCGGGAAGAGCCGGTTCCAGTTGCAGACGCTGCCGCCGGAGGATTTCCCGCGGCTCGCTGCGCCGGACGGCGCGGCCGTGTCGCTGTCGCTTCCGCAGAAGGCGCTCAAGGGGCTGCTCGCGCTCGTGCAGTACGCAATGGCGCAGCAGGACATCCGGTACTACCTCAACGGGCTGCTCATGGTCATCGACGGCGCCGAACTGCGCATGGTCGCGACCGACGGTCACCGGCTCGCCGTGGCGACCCGGGAGGTCGCGGCGCAGGAGGTGGGGCGGCAGGAGGTGATCCTGCCGCGCAAGACGATCATCGAGCTCACGAAGCTGCTCGGCGATACCGACGACCCGGTCGCGATCGAGCTCTCGGCGAGCCAGGCGCGATTCCGGTTCGACGGGGTGCTGCTCGCCTCGAAGCTGGTCGACGGGAAGTTCCCCGACTACCAGCGGGTGATCCCGACCGCGCACCCGAAGCATCTGCGGATCAACCGCCAACTCCTCGCCCAGGCGCTGAGCCGCGCGGCGATCCTCACGAGCGACAAGTTCCGCGGCGTGCGCTGGGTGCTCGGCGAGGGCAGCCTACGCATCTCCTGCACCAACACCGAGCAGGAGGAGGCCCAGGACGAGCTCGACATCGATTACAAGGGCGAGGCGCTGGACGTCGGCTTCAACGTGCAATACCTGCTCGACGTGCTGAACAACCTCGACGCCGACGAGATCGACGTCGCGCTCGGCGACGCGAACTCGAGCGCGCTCGTGACCGTGCCGTCGCGGACCGATTTCAAGTACGTCGTGATGCCGATGCGCATCTGAAGCTGCGAAGCGAATGAGCGAAGAGAATCAGCCGCAGTCACCGGCCGCGGAGGCGCAAGCCCCGAGACCCGAGTCCCAGCACGACGCTTACGACTCCTCGAGCATCAAGGTGCTCAAGGGCCTGGACGCCGTGCGCAAGCGCCCCGGAATGTACATCGGCGACACCTCCGACGGCACCGGCCTGCATCACATGGTGTTCGAAGTCGTCGACAACGCCGTCGACGAGGCGCTCGCCGGCTACTGCAACGAGATCATCGTCACGATCCACACCGACAACTCGGTGAGCGTCGTCGACAACGGCCGCGGGATCCCGACCGAGATCCACAAGGACGACGAGCTCGGGCGCTCCGCGGCCGAGATCGTGATGACCGAGCTCCACGCCGGCGGCAAGTTCGACTCCAACTCGTACAAGGTCGCCGGCGGGCTTCACGGGGTGGGCGTCTCGGTCGTCAACGCGCTCTCCGAGTGGCTGCGGCTCACCATCCGCCGCGACGGTCTCGTGCACTTCATGGAGTTCCGCCGCGGCGAAGCGGTCGCGCCGCTCAAGGTGCTCGGCAAGACCGAGCGCCGGGGGACGGAGGTGCACTTCCTCGCCGCCGCCGAGACCTTCGGCAACGTCGAGTACCACTACGACATCCTGGCGCGGCGGTTGCGGGAGCTCTCGTTCCTCAACAACGGCGTGCGGATCGTGCTCCTCGACCAGCGCGCGGGCAAGGAGGAAGTGTTCTCGTTTACCGGCGGGGTGCGCGGCTTCGTCGAGTACATGAACCGGAACAAGCAGGTCCTGCACTCGACGATCTTCCACGCGAGCGGCCAGCGGGAGGGAATGTTCGTCGAGGTGTCCATGCAGTGGAACGACTCCTACCAGGAGCAGGTCCTCTGCTTCACCAACAACATCCCGCAGCGCGACGGCGGCACGCACCTCACCGGCTTGCGGGCGGCGATGACGCGAACGCTCGGGAAATACATCGACGAGCACGAGATCGCGAAGAAGGCCAAGGTCGAGTGCAGCGGCGACGACATGCGCGAGGGCCTGACCTGCGTGCTGTCGATCAAGGTGCCCGAGCCCAAGTTCTCGTCGCAGACCAAGGACAAGCTCGTCTCCTCCGAGGTGCGGCCGATCGTCGAGGAGATCGTCGCCGAGCGGCTGATGAGCTTCCTCCTCGAGAAGCCGCAGGACGCGCGGATCATCACCGGCAAGATCGTCGACGCCGCCCGGGCGCGCGAGGCCGCGCGCAAGGCGCGCGAGATGACGCGGCGCAAGGGCGTGCTGGAAGGCTTCGGCCTCCCGGGTAAGCTCGCCGACTGCCAGGAGAAGGACCCGGCCCTGAGCGAGCTCTACCTCGTCGAGGGTGACTCGGCCGGCGGCTCGGCGAAGCAGGGGCGCGACCGGAAGTTCCAGGCGATCCTGCCGCTGAAGGGCAAGATCCTGAACGTCGAGCGGGCGCGCTTCGACAAGCTGATCTCGTTCGCGGAGATCGCGACGCTCATCACCGCGCTCGGCACCGGGATCAAGGACGACTACAACCTCGATAAGCTCCGCTACCACCGGATCATCATCATGACCGACGCCGACGTGGACGGCGCGCACATCCGGACGCTGCTGCTCACGTTCTTCTACCGGCAGATGCCGGAGCTGATCGAGCGCGGGCACATCTACATCGCCCAGCCGCCGCTCTACAAGGTGAAGGTCGGCAGGGAGGAGCGCTACCTCAAGGACGATCACGAGCGCGACCAGTTCATGCTGCGGCAGGCGCTCGTCGGCGCCGCGCTCCACCCCCGCGACGGCGCGGCGCCGATCGAAGGCGACGCGCTCGGCCAGCTCGCCCGGACGTACCTCCTCGCCGAGGCGGTGATCAGCCGCCTCGCACGGCTGATCGACGCCGAGGCGCTGTATGCGATCCTGCGCGGCGCGAAGGTCGACCTCGCCACCGGCGAGACCGCCCGGGCGAGCGCCGAGGCCGTGCTACGGATGCTCCAGCCGGACGGCGTGAAGGTCTACGCGCGGTACGACGACAAGCTCGAGCGGCACCAGGTGGTCGTCGAGCGGAACCGGCACGGCAACGTGCGCACGAGCGTGATCGACGAGGACTTCGTCCTGTCGGGCGACTTCCGGCAGCTCGTCGCCGCGGCCCAGCTCGTCGAGGGGCTGATCGGGCCGGGCGCCTACGTGCGGCGCGGCGAGCACCAGACCGAGGTCACGGACTTCGGCCAGGCAGTCCACTGGCTGCGCGCAGAGGTGGAGCGGAACGCCACCGTGCAGCGCTACAAGGGGCTCGGCGAGATGAACCCCGACCAGCTCTGGGAGACGACGATGGATCCGGCGTCCCGGCGGCTCCTGAAGGTGCAGATCGAGGACGCGATCGCCGCCGACGAGATCTTCATCAAGCTGATGGGCGACGAGGTCGAGCCGCGGCGCGACTTCATCGAGCAGAACGCGCTCGTTGCGCGGCTCGACGTCTAGGCCGCGCGCTTCTGTTTCCTGGCGGCCGCGGGTTTCCGTGACGCCGTCTTCCGCGCCGTCTTCTTCGTTCCGGGACCACGCTTCGCCGCCACGCGGGCGACCCGCGGCTGGGCGCGCTTCGCGACCGGCGGCGGCAGCGGCTTCCCTTTCGTCGGCTTGAGCGTATAGACGTTGCGCTCGGGCGCGGCGTCGCGCGCCGTGCGGCCCGTTGGCGGCGGCGCCTTCCCTTCGGCAGCGGGCGCCTTCCGCGCGCCCTTCCCTGCGGCGGCGGCGGGCTTCGCGGCACGCGGCGCGAACTCGAACCCCACCCTGCCGTCCGGCTGGCGCACCAGGAACGCCGAGAACGGCCGGCCTTTCTTCGAGATGAAGCGGTGCAGGAGATCGGTCTTGCCGGTGGCCAGCAGCTTCACCATCTGCTCGGGCTCGATCGGGCGCTGCAGGATGATCTTGCCCGAGCGGAAGTCGCAGGTCCGCCCGGGCCCGACGGCGCGCTCGCAGAGGTACGCGAGCTCGTGGTCGAACACGCGCGCGCCGCACTTCGGACAGGGGCCGAGCGGCTCCTTCCCCGAGAAGTCGACCGGCTCGGCGTCGCGGCCGTCCTGGCCGCCCTGACCGAAGTCGAGCTGGGCGGTGAAGTCGTCCCGCAGCTTGAGCATCGCCGCGAACGGCCGGCCGATGCGGCTGCGGAAGCCTTGCAGCGGGCCGATCGCGCGCGTGGTGATGAGCGCCTCGACCTCCTCGGACTCGATGCGGCGGCCGGCGATGACCTTCCAGATGGCGAAGTCGCAGTTCGCGCACTGGAACTTCTTGTAGTTCTCGTTCACGGTGCCGCCGCACTTCGGGCACTTGACCTGCAGCGTGGAGATCGTGTCGTCGGCCAGCGTGCCGCGCTTGACGCGCTCCACGAGGTCCCGCGTCGTCTCGACGATGTGCTCCATGAACTCCTCGCGCCGGAGCCGGCCCTGCTCCATCTGCTTGAGCTTGAACTCCCAGGTGCCGGTGAGCTCGGGCGAGCGCAGCTCGTCGATGCCGAACTTGTCGAGCGCGTAGACGAGATCGAACGCTTTCGCCGTCGGCTGCAGCTCGCGGCCGGAGCGATGGACGTAGTCCTCGTAGATGAGGCCTTCGATGATGGAGGCGCGGGTCGCCGGCGTGCCGAGACCCTTTTCGCGCATCGCTTCGCGCAGCTCCTCGTCCTCGACGAGCTTGCCCGCACCCTCCATCGCGGTGAGGAGCGTCGCCTCGGTGTAACGGGCGGGCGGCCTGGTCCGGTTCGGCTGCACCTCGACCGCGACGGTCTGCGCCTTGCCGTCGGGCACCGGTGCGAGCGTCGGCGTGCCGGGGTCCTCGGCCTCCTTGCCGTACACCGCGAGCCAGCCGGCCTGCACCATGACGCGGCCCTCGCTCTTGAACGGCTCGTCCGCGACGCGCGTGATGCGGGTTGTGACGAGGAACTCCGCCGTCGGGAAGAACGCCGCCAGGAAGCGCTTCGTCACCAGGTCGTAGAGCTTGTGCTCCGCCTCCGACAGATGCTTCGGCGCCTGCAGCGTCGGGATGATCGCGAAGTGGTCGGAGATCTTCTCGTTGTTGAAGACCCGCTTGTTGGGCCTCACCCAGCCTTCGCCGAGGATCTTGTCGGCGAACGGGGCGTACCCGCGCGTCGTCGCGGCCTTGCCGCGAAGCATGTCCAGGGTCTTCTTGACCGTGCCGACGTAATCCTCGGGAAGAGCCCGCGAATCGGTTCGCGGATACGTGAGCACCTTGTGCCGCTCGTACAGCGCCTGCGCGAGCGAGAGCGTCGCCCGGGCGGAAAACCCGAACCGGCCGTTCGCCTCGCGCTGCAAGCTCGTGAGGTCGTAGAGCAACGGCGGCGCCTGGGTGGTCGGTTTCGACTCCTCGGTGACGACGCCGGGCTTGCCGAGGCACTTGGCGCGGAGCGCTTCGGCGCGCGCTTGGTCCCAGAGCCGCTCGGCGCGGGCGTCGGGATCGTCGTCCTTGCGCTCGAAGCGCTCGTCGAACCAGCGGCCCTGATACTCGCCGCCGCGGCCGGCGAAGGTGCCGTGGACCTCCCAGTAGTCGCGCACGACGAAGCTCTTGATCCGCTGCTCGCGCTCGACCAGGATCGCGAGCGTCGGCGTCTGCACGCGCCCGACGGTGGTCTTGTAGAACCCGCCGTCCTTCGAGTTGAAGGCGGTCATCGCGCGCGTGCCGTTGATGCCCACCAGCCAGTCGGATTCCGAGCGGCAGACTGCAGCGTCGGCGAGCGGATGCATCTCGCGGTCGGTCCGGAGGCGCTCGAAGCCCTCGCGGATCGACGGCTGGGTCATCGACTGCAGCCACAGCCGCTGGATCGGCTTCTTCGCCGCGGCGTGGCGCATGATGTAGCGGAAGATGAGCTCGCCCTCCCGGCCGGCGTCGCAGGCGTTGATCAGGCCGTCGACGTCCTTGCGCTTGATCAGGCCGAGCAGGAGCTTGAGGCGGTCGGCGGACTTCTCGATCGGCCGCAGGTCGAAGTGGGGCGGGATCACCGGCAGGTTCGCGAACGACCACTTGCCGCGCTTCACCTCGTACTGCTCCGGGGCCACGAGCTCGAGCAGATGCCCGATCGCCGACGAGAGGACGTACTCGTCGGACTCGAAGTACTCGCCGCGCCGCGCGAAGCCCCCCAGCGCCCGCGCGATGTCGCTGGCGACGGACGGCTTTTCCGCGATGATGAGTTTCTTACCCACGTGAGTGGCAGGCATGTTCAGCCGCTAGAGCCTTCGCGCGGGCAAGGGAAGCAAGGCGGCGAAGGAGCGCCGGAGTTTAAGGATCCGTCCGGCGGGAGGCAAGCCGGACCGCACCGCCGGGGCTGCTAATGGATGTGCCGCGGGCCGCCCTCGGGCAGCAGCTCTTCGAGGATCAGCGTGTCGACGCTGCCGCGGCGGGCCCACAGCACCATGAGCGTGATGACCTTCAGCTTGTCGAGCTCGACGACCTCGTCCTCGATGGCCATCGCGCGGTCGATGATCAGCTCGCGCAGCGGCGGCGTGAGCACGCGCGCGCCCTCCAGGAAGGCGAGGAAGCCGCGGCTCTCGGTCGGCAGCTTCGCGAGCTCGTCGCTGGTGTAGCCGCGGAATCCGTCGCAGAGCTCGAATGCCTCCGGATACACGGCCTCCTGCGGCGTGCCGAGGCCGCGCAGCCAGTCGAGCGCGTCGTGGATGTCCCCGTTCTCGAAGCCCGCCGCCGTCAGCTTCTCCGCCAGGGCGTCGTGGTCCGGCGTGGCCTCGTTGTGGTAGTAGTTCTCGAACAGGTAGACGAGGATGTCGAACATCGAGGTGTGGACGGCTCCTAAGCGATGCGTTGATAACGCCCGCCGGGCAGGCTCGCGACCCTGCCTTCCAGCTCCAGCTGCAACAGCATCGCCGATACGGTATCGGGCGTCAAGCCGCTGCGCTGGCACAAGGTGTCAACATTGCACGGGTCGTAGCCCAGGTGTTCGAGCAATTCGTGCGCTACTTCCGGTGACGATTGCGCCACAGTGCGCGCCGGCGCCGGAAGCCGCAACTCGCCGAGCACGTCCTGCGCGCTCTCGACGAGCTTCGCACCGTCCTTGATGAGCGCGTGGCAGCCCTTCGAGAGCGGCGAGTGGATCGAGCCGGGGATCGCGAACACGTCGCGCCCCTGCTCGGCCGCGAGGCGCGCGGTGATCAGCGAGCCGCTCGCGAGCGCCGCTTCGACGACCAGGACGCCGCGCGCAAGCCCGCTGATCAGGCGGTTGCGGCGCGGGAAGTTGCCGCCGATCGCGGGCGTACCGAGCGGGAACTCGGACACCACCGCGCCGCGCTCGGCGATTGCGCGGTGCAGGTCGGCGTTGCGCGGCGGATACGCGACGTCGACGCCTGAACCGAGAACCGCGACCGTGGTGCCCTCGCCATCGAGCGCGCCGCGATGGGCGGCGGCGTCGATCCCGAGCGCGAGACCGCTGACGATCGTGAGCCCCGCCTCGCTGAAGGCGCGCGCGAAGCTCGTCGCGTTCGCGATCCCCTGGGGTGTCGCATTGCGGCTGCCGACGATTGCCAGGCTCGGGCGCGAGAGGAGGTCCGTCCGGCCGTCGACGTACAGCAGCGCGGGTGGATCGGCGATCTCGAGCAGCCGCGGCGGGTACTCGCGATCCGCGAGCGTGACGACGGCGTGCCCTGGAGCCTCCGCCCAACGCAGGGCGGCCGCGACGGCGGTGGCCTGGTCGTCGGCCGCGAGGATCCGCGGGGCGAGCACCTCTCCGACCGACCGGGCGAGCGCGGCGCGCCCGGCGGCGAGCGCCTGCGACGGGAGGCCGAAATCCGACAACAGCTTACGGAGCGTCTGCCCGCCGAGGCCGGGCACCAGGGTAAGGCGGAGCCAGGCCGCGAGCTCGGGGTCCGGCATCGGTGACGCCGGCGCGGGGCTCAGGGGGTCGAGACGAAATCCCCCAGCCAGACCGGCCGCTCGACGCCCAGCGTGAGCGCGTAGGAGAGGTTCTCGAACGTGCGGAACACCATCATCAGGCCGTACCGCTCCTCGGGGAGCGGAAACGGCTGCGTGCGCCGCTCGCCCATGTAGAACGGGCCGGTGCTGCGATCGTTGTAGATCACCGTGCTGCGCGAGATGGCGAGCACGTGGCCCGGCTCCAGGCCGTCCTTGGCGCCGCGGTTGATGCTGACGATTGCGAGGTTGCCCGCTTCACCGCCGAGGCGCTGCAGGGTATCGCGGTAACCGGCGGCGCCCTGGCTGTAGTAGTCGCTGCGCGCGTCGGTGACGCCGCCGTAGATCGACATGATGCGGCCGCGGATCGGCTTCTCCGGCGCGCGCGGCGCGAACGAGAAGATCTGCGGCTGCGGCGCGATCACGAGCCGATCACCGGTCGTGATCTCCTGAGTCGACGACAGGATCTGCACCGTCGCGGGGTTGCCCGTGCGCGTGAGGCGCGCGGCGCCGAGATAGATGGCCTCGAAGCCGAGCGTCCGGTCCGTGTCCGGGTCGACGAGCGCGCCGCCGCGCCGGTACACCTGCCACAACGGCTCCTTGGTGTCGCCGAAGCCGGCGACGTACGCCCGGGAGCTCGCGCCGATGTTGTAGCGGCCTTCCTGGGTGGCGACGATCCGCGGGGCCCCGTCGAGTCCGTCGTGCTCGATGACCAGCGGCTGGGAGAGGAACGGCTCGATCGCCTTCAGCGGGATGGTCGGGATCGCTTCCGCCGCGAGCCGCTCCGCGCGGATGCGCGGCCGGACGTCCGGAGGGGCGCCGGGAGCCCCCGGGGCGCGCTCGACCGCGAGGGTCGGGCCCGCCCGGTCGAGGCGCACGACCTCGCCCGGGTAGATGAGGTGCGGGTTGCGGATCTCGTCCTTGTTCAGGCGCCAGATCTGGGGCCAGCGCCAGGGCTCCTTCAGGAACTTCGCGGCGATATCCCAGAGCGTGTCGCCCTTCTGCACGGTGTAACTGTCGGGCGCACCGGGCGCGAGCTCGAGCACGTTCCCGGTCACGCGCGGGTCCGTCTGCTGCTGCGCCCAGGCGGCCGCGAGTGCGAGCGCAAGGGTCAGCAGAATCGCCGTGCTAGACTTCTTGAACATAGCGACCTCGGTCCAATCTTAGACTAAGTGTTTGATTTAGTTCGGCTGGCTGGGCTAGTCTAAGGACTTCCTTGAAATTCTGCACCTAATTATTTCACGCAGCAAGCAATTGATGGCTCTACTGAATGTCCTCCGATACCCGGATCCCCGTCTGCACAAGGTGGCGCGGCCGGTCGAGCGGGTCGATGACGACATCCGGCGGCTGGTCCGGGACATGGCCGAAACCATGTACGCGGCGCCCGGCATCGGGCTCGCCGCCACGCAGGTCGACGTCCACAAGCAGATCATCGTGATCGACGTCTCCGACACCCGAGACGAGCTCCTGGTGCTGATCGACCCCGAAATTCTGTGGCGGAGCGAGGCGGAAAAGGAATGCGAGGAGGGTTGCCTGTCAGTCCCGGGCGTCTACGAGCGGGTCACCCGGTCCGAGCGGATCCGAGTGCGCGCGCTCGATGCCGACGGGAACGCGTTCGAGCGCGACGCCGAAGGCCTGCTCGCGGTCTGCATCCAGCACGAGATGGATCACCTGCGGGGCAAGGTGTTCGTCGAGTACCTCTCCCGCCTCAAGCAGAGCCGCATTCGCGCCAAGCTGCAGAAGCAGCTGCGCCAGACCGCCTGAGCGCGCCGGGCCGCCCCAAGCGCGAACCCTTGGCGCGAAGCGACAAGGTAGCCTAACGAGCCCGGTCGGCCACCCGCGCTGGACGCACGGCCGTCGGCGCCATCCCCGCCATGCGACTCGTCTTCGCCGGAACGCCCCGGTTCGCGGTGCCCGCGCTGGAGGCGCTTGCGGCGGCGGGTCACGAGCTCACGGCGGTCCTCACGCAGCCCGACCGCCCGGCGGGCCGCGGCCTGGCGGCGGCGGCCGGGCCGGTGAAGCAGGCCGCGCAGCGCCGGGGCGTTCCCGTGCTGCAGCCGCCGACGCTGAAGGATGCGGCGGTACAAGCGCGGCTCGCCGAGCTCGCACCTGAGGCGCTGGTCGTCGCCGCTTACGGGCTCATCCTGCCGCAGGCGGTGCTCGATATTCCGCGTCTCGGCGCGCTGAACATCCACGCGTCGCTGCTCCCGCGGTGGCGCGGGGCGGCGCCGATCGAGCGCGCCCTGCTCGCCGGCGACCCGGTCACGGGGGTCTGCATCATGCAGATGGACGCGGGGCTCGACACCGGGCCGGTGCTCCTGCGCGACGAGCTTCCGATCACGTCGGGGGACACCGCCGGGACGCTGCACGACAAGCTCGCCGCGCTCGGCGCGCGGCTCCTCGTCACCGCGCTCGACGGTCTCGCCAGCGGGACGCTGCGGCCGACCCCGCAGCCTAGCGAAGGCGCGACCTACGCCGCGAAGATCGAGAAGAACGAGACCCGCCTCGATTGGTCGCGGAGCGCGAGCGAGGCCGAGCGCCAGGTGCGCGCGTTCAACCCCGCGCCGGGCGCCGCGGCGCGCGTGCGCGGCGCCGAGCTCAAGATCTGGCGCGCGGCGGTCGTCGCGGCCCGCGGGGCGCCCGGGGCGGTCCTCACCGCCGGCGCGGACGGGATCAGCGTGGCCTGCGGCGACGGTGCGCTCCGGCTCGAGGAGCTCCAGCGGGCGGGGGGTCGGCGCCTGCCGGCCGCCGCGTTCCTGCGTGGCTTCCCGCTCGCGCCGGGGGACCGGTTCGAGCCGGTAACAACCGGAAACAATTGAATTTTTTGGCGGAATCCCCATCTAACGAGGTGCGCAAGTCGTTGGCGCACAACGGAGAAGGGAATGATCGGTAACTGGCTGAAGACCGGGCTCCTGATGGCGGGGATCCTGGCGCTGTTCGGCGCCATCGGCGGCGTGATCGGCGGACAGCAGGGCATGCTCGTCGCGCTCGCGATCGGCGGCGCGATGAATTTCTTCGCCTACTGGTTCTCGGACAAGATGGTGCTCGCGATGTACCGCGCGCAGGAGGTCGACGAGACCTCCGCGCCACAGCTCTACCGCATGGTCCGGGAGCTCGCGGCGCGCGCCGCGCTGCCGATGCCGCGCGTGTACCTGATCGACCAGGCGCAGCCGAACGCGTTCGCGACCGGCCGCAACCCCGAGCACGCGGCGGTCGCCGCGACGACCGGACTCCTGCGGCTGCTTACGCCCAGGGAGCTTCGCGGCGTGATGGCGCACGAGCTCGCGCACGTCAAGCACCGCGACATCCTGATCTCGACGATCTCGGCCACCGTCGCCGGGGCCATCGCCACGCTCGCCAACTTCGGCATGCTGTTCGGCGGCGCGCACAACGACCGCGAAGGCGGGGGCAACCCGCTCATCGCGATCCTGGTTCTGATCCTCGCGCCGATCGCGGCGATGCTGATCCAGTTCGCGATCTCGCGCACGCGCGAGTTCGGCGCCGACCGCCGGGGCGCCGACATCTCCGGCGACCCGCGGGCACTCGCCGACGCGCTGGCGAAGGTCGAGGCCTACGCACGCGGCATCCCGAACCCGACGGCGGAAGCTCACCCCGCGACTGCGCAGATGATGATCGTCAACCCGCTCTCGGGCGGCGGCATCAAGGGGCTGTTCAGCACGCACCCCGCCACCGCGGAACGCATCGCGCGGCTGCACGCGATGGCCTGACCTCGATCTTTCCGTGTTTGCCGGACGCCGGGCCTCGCGCCCGGCGTTTCGCTTCCCGACCTCGCACGGCGGGCCTCCCGGATGGCACCGCATATAATCTCCGCCCGCCCCGCCGCCGATGCTCTCCCCGCCGCTCTCGCACACGCTCGCCGCCGCGAGCCGCGTCGTCGCGCGGGTCCTCGGAGGGGCGAGCCTCACGGCCGCGCTCGACGAAGACGCGCGCGCTGCGTCGCGCCCGGCCGTGCAGGACCTCGCCTACGGCACCCTGCGGGACTACGGAGCGCCGGAGGCGATCCTCGCGGTGCTCGCGCAGAAGCCCATCCCCGACCGCGCGGTGCACGCGCTGCTCCTCTGCGCGCTGCACGCGCTCCGGCACGAGCGCCGCGCCCCGCACACGGTCGTCGACGAGGCGGTCACCGCATGCGCCGAGCTCGGGCATGCCGCGGCGCGCGGATTGGTGAACGCGCTGCTGCGCAACTACCTGCGGCGCCGCGAGGCGCTCGAGGCCGAGGCCCGAGGATCGGAGGCGGCGCGCTTCGGCTATCCCGCCTGGTGGATCGAGCGGCTGCGCCGCGCTCATCCGGAGGCCTGGCGGGCAGCCCTTGACGCCGGCAACACCCGTCCCGCGATGACACTGCGCGTGAACCGGCGGAAGCTATCGGTCGCGGCCTACCTCGCGAAGCTCGCCGCGCTCGGGATCGACGCGCGGCGCGTCGGCGAGGTCGCGGTCCGCCTCTCGCAGCCGCGCGGGGTAGATGCGTTGCCGGGGTTCGCCGAGGGGGAGGTCTCCGTGCAGGACGCCGGGGCGCAGCTCGCGGCGCCCCTGCTCGATGTCCGCAGCGGCATGCGCGTCCTCGACGCGTGCGCCGCGCCGGGTGGGAAGAGCGTGCATCTCCTGGAGCTCGCCGAGCTCGATCTGCTCGCGCTTGACCACGACGCGGAGCGGGCCCCGCGGATCGGCGCAACGCTCGAGCGCGTCGGGCTCACGGCGCAGGTCCGGGTCGCCGACGCGGGCGATCCCGAGCGCTGGTGGGACGGAACGCCGTTCGACCGCGTCCTCCTCGACGTGCCCTGCAGCGCCTCGGGCGTGGTGCGGCGCCATCCCGACATCAAGTGGCTGCGGCGCGAGGCGGACCTCGACAAGTTCGCGCGCGAGCAGTCGCGGCTTCTGGCCGCGCTTTGGCAGGTGCTCGTCCCGGGTGGTAAATTGCTCTACGCCACGTGCTCGGTGTTCGCCGAGGAGAACGGCGCAGTGATCGACGCTTTCCTCGCCCGCCGCGACGACGCCCGCCGGCTGCTCCCTCCCGGTCTCGGCGACGGGCAGTTCCTGCCCGACGACGAGCACGACGGGTTCTTCTATGCGCTGCTCGAGAAGCGGTGAGGCATGACGCGCGTGCTCAGGACGCTCGTCGCTGCCGTGGCGCTCGCGGCCGCCGCCGCGGCGGCCGAGGAGATCGAGGTCGGCGCGACGAGCCTGGTCGGCTCCGGCGAAGGGATCGTGCTCAACGCCGACTTCGTGCTCGACCTCACCTCGCGCCTCGAGGACGCGCTCGCGCAGGGCGTGCCGCTCTATTTCCTCGTCGAGTTCGAGTCCTACCGGCCGCGCTGGTACTGGCTCGACGAGAAGATCGGCGCCGCCACGCTGACGGCGCGGCTGTCGTTCCATGCGCTCACGCGCACCTACCGCCTGTCGACCGGGACGCTGCACCAGAGCTTCACGACGCTCGACGAGGCCCTGCGCGCCCTCGGGCTCGTGCGCGAATGGCTCGTCCTTCCGCCGGGCGCGCTCCGTCCGGACACCACCTACAACGCTTACGTGCGGATGCGGCTCGACACCGCGCAGCTCCCCAAGCCGTTCCAGGTCAGCGCGCTCGCGAACCGCGACTGGAGCCTCGCCTCGGCGTGGAAGAAGTGGCCGGTCGACGGCTCGGCGATCGTGAGCGAGGCCGCGCGATGACCTACGTCCTCGTCGCCAGCGCTGCCCTCGGCGGGATCCTGCTGTTCCTGCTCGCCGTGGCGAGCGCCAACACCACGCTCTTCGAGAGTCACTACCCGCTGCTGCTCGTCCTCAACGCGGCGATCGCCGCCGCCCTGCTCGGGCTGGTCGGCTACCAGCTGCTGAGCTTGCGGCGCGCGCTCCGCGGGCGCGTGTTCGGCTCGCGGCTGACGCTGCGCCTGCTCGTGCTGTTCGTGGTGATGGCAGTGGTTCCGGGCGTGCTCGTCTACACGGTGTCGGTGCAGTTCCTGACCAAGAGCATCGAGTCCTGGTTCGACGTGCGCGTGGACACCGCGCTCGAGAGCGGCCTCAGTCTCGGCCGCACCGCGCTCGATACCATGCTGAGCGAGCTGCGCGGGAAGGCCCGGGTGATGGCGCTCGAGCTGTCCGACCTCCCGCCCGTGCAGCAGCCGCTCTCGCTCGACCGGCTGCGTGCGCAAGCCGGCGTCGACGAGGCGGTGCTGCTCGCCGGGAGCGGCGCGCCGCTCGCCGGCGCGAGCCGCGAGCCGAGGCGCCTCGCGCTCGACTCACCGCCGCTCCCGGTGCTGCGCCAGGTACGACAGGCGCGCGACTACGCCGCGATCGAGACGCTGGGCGAGAAGGGGCTGCGGCTGCGGGTGATCGTTCCCCTCACCGCCGGGGCGATCGCGGAGGAGACGCGGCTGCTGCAGCTCACGCACGCGGTGCCGCCGTCGCTCGCGGCGACCGCGGAGACGGTGCAGTCGGTGTATCGCGACTACCGGGAGCTCTCGCTCCTGCGCGTCGGGCTCAAGCGGATCTACCTGCTCACCCTCACGCTGACGCTGCTGCTCGCGCTGTTCTCCGCGATCGCGCTCGCGTTCATCCTGAGCCGCCGCCTCTCCGAGCCGCTCGGCGAGCTCGCCGAAGCGACGCTCGCGGTCGCCCGCGGCGACTACAGCCGCCGGCCGAAGGTGACGAGCCGTGACGAGCTCGGCGTCCTCACGCGGTCGTTCAACAGCATGATCGGGCAGCTCGACGACACGCGCGCGGTCGCCGAGACGAGCCGGGCGCAGGTGGAGAACGCGAACGCCTACCTGGAAAGCATCCTCGCCAACCTCTCGGCCGGCGTGCTCACGTTCGATGAGGCGTTCCGCCTGCAGGTCGCGAACAATGCCGCGTCGACGATCCTGCTGCAGGACGTGGCCGCTTCGACCGGTGGGCCGCTCGCCGGCTCGCCGCAGCTCGATGCGCTCGGCCACGCGATCCGCGAGGGGTTCGCGGCGGGTGCGCCGGACGAGCCGTGGCAGCGGGAGCTCGATCTCGCGGACGGCGGGCTGACGCTGCTCGTGCGCGGCTCGCGCCTGCCGGGCGGCGGCGGCTACGTCGTGATCTTCGACGACGTGACGCAGCTCATTGCCGCGCAGCGCGCCACCGCCTGGGGCGAGGTCGCGCGCCGGCTTGCCCACGAGATCAAGAACCCGCTCACCCCGATCCAGCTCTCCGCGGAGCGGCTGCAGGCGAAGCTCGCCGATCGGCTTGCGGCCGGGGACCGCGAGGCGCTGGTGCGCGCGACCGAGACGATCGTCAGCCAGGTGGCCGCGATGCAGGCGATGGTCGACGACTTCGGCGAGTACGCGCGCATGCCCGCGCCGAGCCTGGCGGCGCTCGATCTCAACGCCCTTGTCGGCGAGGTGCTCGCGCTCTACGAGCACTTGCCGGCCGGGATCGCCGCCCGGCTCGACCCGCGGCTCCCGCCGGTGCGCGGCGACGCAACGCAGCTGCGGCAGGTGATCCACAACCTGCTGCAGAACGCCGAGGACGCCCTGGCGGGCCGTCCCGACCCGCGCATCGAGGTGCGGACCGAGCACGCCGGCGGCCTGATCCGGCTCTCGGTCGCCGACAACGGCGGCGGCTTCGCCGAGTCGATCATGAAGCGCGCGTTCGAGCCGTACGTGACCACCAAGCCGAAGGGCACCGGGCTCGGGCTCGCGATCGTGAAGAAGATCATCGACGAGCACCACGGCACGGTGAGCATCGAGAACCGGACCGGCGGCTCCGGTCGGAGCGGCGCGGCAGTGACGATCGCGCTCCCGCTCGCGGCCTGAACCTGGCGGAGGAACATGGCGACGATCCTGGTAGTCGACGACGAAGTCGGTATCCGCGAGCTGCTCTCGGAGATCCTCGCCGACGAGGGTCACACGGTGCGGCTCGCGCCGGATGCGACCGCGGCGCGCGAGGTCCGCGTGCGCGAGCGGCCGGATCTCGTGCTGCTCGACATCTGGATGCCCGACACCGACGGCATCTCGCTCCTCAAGGAATGGGCGGCCGGCGGCCAGCTGACGATGCCGGTGGTGATGATGTCGGGGCACGCGACCATCGACACCGCGGTCGAGGCGACGCGGATCGGGGCGCTCGACTTCCTCGAGAAGCCGATCGCCATGCAGAAGCTGCTCGCCACCGTCAAGCGCGCGCTGCGCGCCCCCGAGGCGCCGCTGACCGCGGGCCTCGCGCTCGCGAACCTGGGGCGCTCGGCCGTGATCGCGGATCTGCGCAAGCGCCTCGCGCAGCTCGGGCAGGTCAGCGCGTCGCTGCTGCTGCGCGGCGAGCCCGGCGTGATGCCGGAGCTCTTCGCACGCGCGCTGGCGCCGCCCGGTACCCCGTGGGTGGTCGCCGGCGCCGGCCTCGCCGACTCGCCGCAGGATCTGCTCGTGCAGGCCGCCGGCGGGATCCTGTTCGTCGAGGAGCTCGCGAGCCTGAGCCGCGTGCAGCAGCGCAATCTCGCGTTCACCGCCGCGCGCGCGGAGCGCCAGAAGGTCCGCCTCGTGTCGTTCACGGCCGAGGACCCGCGACGGCTCGTCGACGAGCTCGGGTTCGACGGACCGCTGCTCGCGCTGCTCGCGCAGGTCGTGCTCGGGCTGCCGGCGCTGCGGGAGTATGCGGAGGACGTCCCGGAGATCGCGTCGATGCTGCTCGCGCAGCTCGTCGAGGCGCGCTTCTGCCCGCCGCGCGAGTTCTCGACGGCGGCGCTCAACAGCCTGCGCAACTTTGCCTGGCCGCGCAACCTCGCGGCGCTGCAGCAGGTGGTGCGCAGCGCCGCGCTCACCGCGCTCGAGGACGAGATCAGCGCCGACGACGTGCAGCGCCTCCTGCCGCCACCCGAAGCGCCGGCGGCGTTTGCGGGGTTGCCGCTCGATCTGCCGCTGCGTGAAGCCCGCGAAGCGTTCGAGCGCGCCTACTTCGAGCACCACCTCGCGCGCGAGGGGTCGATGAGCCGGCTCGCCGAGCGCAGCGGGCTCGAGCGCACGCACCTCTACCGGAAGCTGCGGCAGCTCGGGCTGGGGCCGGCCAAGAAGGATGAGTAGCGGCGCGCCGAGGGGATACAATCCGCGGCCTCGACAGGGAGCCACCCGTTGAAAATCGTCATCCTCGGCGCCGGCCAGGTCGGCTCGACGCTCGCCGAGAGCCTCGTCTCCGAGCAGAACGACATCACGGTCGTCGATCACCAGGCCCCGCGCCTCAAGGACCTGCAGGACCGGCTCGACCTGCGGACCGTCGTCGGCAACGCCGCGCATCCGACGACGCTGGTCGAGGCGGGCCTCGAGGACGCCGACATGCTGATCGCGGTCACGCAGACCGACGAGACCAATCTCGTCGCCTGCAAGATCGCTGCGAAGCTGTTCAACACGCCGACGCGGATCGCGCGCGTCCGCTCGCGCTCGATCGTCGCCCGCCCGGAGCTGCTCGCCGACGACGGCTTCGCAGTCGACTACGCGATCAGCCCCGAGGACATCGTCACCGAGTACATCACGCGGCTGATCGAGTTCCCCGAGGCGCTGCAGGTGCTCGACTTCGCCGGCGGCCGGGTCACGATGGTGGCGATGCGGGCGGTCGAGGGCGGGCCGCTCGTCGGGCATCCGCTGAAGGACCTGCACCGGCACGTCCCGTCGGTGGACGCGCGGGTCACCGCGATCTTCCGCGGGGACCAGGCGATCATCCCGGACGGCGACACCGTGGTGCGCGCCGGCGACGAGGTGTTCCTGCTCGCCGACACCGAGCACATCCGCCAGGTGATGCGGGAGCTGCGCAAGATGGACAAGCCGGTCAAGCGCGTGATGATCGCCGGCGGCGGCAACATCGGCTTGCGGCTTGCGCGCGCGCTCGAGGGCCACTATCAGGTCAAGATCATCGAGTTCGCGAAGCCGCGCGCCGAGCACATCGCGAGCCAGCTCAACTCGGCGCTGGTGCTCCACGGGGATGCGACCGACGAGGAGCTGCTCGAGAACGAGAACATCGGCGAGATGGATTTGTTCCTCTCGCTGACCAACGACGACGAGAACAACATCATGAGCGCGCTGCTCGCGAAGCGGCTGGGCGCGCGCCGCGTGGTGGCGCTCATCAACCGCCGCTCCTACGCCGAGCTCATGCAGGGCGGCCAGATCGACATCGCGATCTCGCCGGCCCAGGCGACGATCGGGAAGCTCCTGCAGCACATCCGGCGCGGCGACGTGGTCGCGGTCCACAGCCTGCGCCGGGGCGCGGCCGAGGCGCTCGAGCTCGTCGCCCACGGCGATGAGAAGACCTGCAAGGTGATCGGGAAGAAGGTCGAGGAGATCCAGCTGCCGCGCGGCGCCACGATCGGCGCGATCGTGCGGCGGCTGGCGCGGCCCGAGGTCGTGCGCGTGGACGACCTGGTCGCCGCCGAGCGCGACTCGGAAGTGATCATGGCGCACCACGACACCATGATCCAGTCCGACGATCACGTGATCATGTTCGTCGCCAACAAGCGCATGATCCCCAAGGTCGAGAAGCTGTTCCAGGTCGGCTTCGGCTTCGTTTGATGGCGGCGGCGGCGCACACCCCGTCGGCGGTGCTGGGGCGCTACGCGGCGCTCGGGCAGACGCTCGGGATGATCCTGATGATCTTCGGGCTGTCGATCCTCCTGCCGCTCGCGGTATCCCACTTCCTCGACGACGGGGCGCAGCTCGCTTACGACGAGGCGCTGGTGGTGACGTTCGGCGCCGGCGCGGCGCTTTGGCTGATCTCGCGCGGCCGCGAGGCCGAGCTGCAGATCCGGGACGGCTTCCTGCTCGTCGCGCTGGTCTGGACGGTGCTGCCGGCGTTTGCGACGGTGCCGCTGCTGCTCTACTTGCCGAACCTCTCCTTCACCGACGCGTACTTCGAGGCGGTGTCGGGGCTGACCACGTCGGGTGCTACCACACTGTCGGATCTCGACCGCCTGCCGCCCTCGATCAATCTCTGGCGCACCCAGCTCGTCTGGATGGGCGGCATGGGGGTGGTCGTGCTGGCGGTCGCGATCCTGCCGTTGCTCGGCGCCGGTGGTGCACAGGTGTTCAAGGCCGAGACCCCGGGGCCGATGAAGGACACCAAGCTCACCCCGCGGATCACCGAGACCGCGAAGGGGCTCTGGGTCATCTACTTCTTCCTCACCGTCGCCTGCATCCTCGCCTTCGGATTCGCGGGGATGACCTGGCTCGACGCGCTCATCCACGCGTTCTCGACGATGGGCCTCGGCGGGTTCTCCTCGCACGACGCGAGCTTCGGGTTCTGGGACTCGCCGCTGATCGAGGCGGTGACGATCGTCTTCATGCTGATCGCGAGCGTCAACTTCGCCACCCACTTCGTCGCCTGGCGGCGGCGCAGCCCCGTGGCCTACGCGCGCGACCCCGAGGCGCGCATGGTGATGCTCGCGATGCTCGGCAGCGCCGCGATGATCGCCGTCTACTTGTGGTACGTCGACTTCTACCCGAGCTTCTGGACCTCGCTCCGCTTCGCGGCGTTCAACGTCGTCTCGATCGCGAGCACCACCGGCTTCGCGACCACCGACTTCAACGCCTGGCCGGCCTTCGCGCCGCTGTGGATGCTCTATCTCTCCTGCTTCGCGACGTCCTCCGGGTCGACCGGGGGCGGGATGAAGATGATCCGCGCGCTGGTGCTACTCAAGCAGTCGGTGCGCGAGTTCACGCGCATCCTTCACCCCCGCGCCGAGGTGCCGCTGAAGGTGGGCGGGCAGCGGGTGGAGCCCAACCTGATCTTCGGCGTGCTCGCGTTCATGCTCGTCTACGGGCTCACCATCGTCGGGATGTCGCTCGCCATGACCGCGACGGGTCTCGACTTCGTCACCGCGTTCTCCGCCGTCGTGGCGTGCATCAACAACATGGGCCCCGGGCTCAACAAGGTCGGTCCGGCGACGACGTACGCCGTGCTCAGCGACTTTCAGACCTGGTTGCTAATCGCGGCGATGCTGCTCGGGCGGCTCGAGCTGTTCACGCTGCTGGTCGTGTTCACGCCGGCCTTCTGGCGCAAGTGAGCATTCACAGTTAGGTTAGCGCAGCACCCTGAACGAGCCCGGGAAGAGCGTGGGATCGACCTCGGCGGCGCGCTCGGCGCGGCCGACAAAGACCACTTGGTAGAACCGGTCGTCGGCGACAGCGATGCGTGCCGAGATGCGCATGATCGCGCCTTGCGCCGACCCCTCGGCCTCGAACTCAATGCCGCGCGCCCCGTCGAGCGCGATCGGACGCTCCGCCGTCACGCGTCCGCCGATGTTCCGCACCAGCGCGTCGCGGCCCTCCGCGATGACGCGCTCGGCGTCCGCGCCGGGCGGGAGGTCCGCGTACCCGACGCCGAACGCCATCCCGGAGACCTGCACCGACGTCATGTGCATCGGCGCTTTGGCGCCCGCGAGCGTGACCTCGCGCGAGTCGCGGGCCGGCCGCCCTGGCAGCATCACCGCGAACCGGCCCTCGGGCGAGGTGAACTCGCGCCAGTCGAGCTCGGCGGAGCAGGCCGCGAGGCAGAGCACGGCCACAGCGGCGAAGCGCCTCACGGCACGGGCACTCAGGCGTCGTACGCGAGTGCCGGCGCGAGCCAGCGCTCGGTCTTGTCGAGCTCGATGCGCTTGCGCCGCGCGTAGTCCTGCGTCTGGTCGCGGCCGATCTTGCCGACGGCGAAGTACTGCGACTCGGGGTGCGAGAAGTAGAAGCCGCTGACCGCGGCCGGCGGCCACATGGCATAGCTCTCGGTGAGAGTGATGCCGACCGCCGGCGCGTCGAGCAGCTCGAAGAGCGGGCCCTTCTCGGTGTGGTCGGGACACGCCGGATAGCCGGGCGCCGGACGGATCCCGCGATACTGCTCCGCGATCAGCGCGTCGGCCGCGAGCGCTTCCTCCGCGGCGTAGCCCCAGAATTCCTTGCGCACCCGCTCGTGCATCAGCTCGGCGAAGGCCTCGGCGAGCCGGTCCGCGAGCGCCTTCAGCATGATCGCGCTGTAGTCGTCGTGTGCGGCCTCGAAGCGCGCGACGTGCGCATCGCAGCCGATGCCGGCGGTCACGGCGAACAGCCCCAGGTAGTCGCGCACGCCCTGCGGCGCGACGAAGTCGGCGAGGCAGAGGTTGTGCCGGTCGGACGCCTTCTTGGTCTGCTGGCGCAGGCCGTGGACCACCATCGCCACCTCGCGCCGGGTCTCGTCGGTGTAGAGCTCGATGTCGTCGCCGACCGAGCTCGCGGGATACAACCCGATCACCGCGTTCGCGGTGAGCCACCGCTCCGCGATGATGCGCTCGAGCATCGCCTGGGCGTCGCGGAAGACGCTGCGGGCCGCCTCGCCGACGACCGGATCCTCGAGGATCTTCGGGTAACGGCCGGTGAGCTCCCACGCCTGGAAGAACGGTGTCCAGTCGATGTAGCGCGCGATCTCGGCGAGGTCGTAGCCCTCGAATGCCTTCCGCCCCAGGTGCTTCGGCACCGGCGGCACGTAGCCCTTCCAGTCCGTCGGAAAGCCGTTCGCGCGGGCTTCCGCGAGCGGGACGAGCGGCGCCTGGCCCTGCTTCGCCGCGTGCTGGATCCGGACGCGCTCGTAGTCGGCGCGCACCTCCGCCAGGTACCGCGCCTGCAGCCCCGCCGAGAGCAGGTTGGTGCACACGCCGACCGACCGCGACGCGTCCGGGACGTAGATCACGGGCCCCGAGTACTTCGGTGCGATCTTCACCGCCGTGTGCACGCGCGACGTGGTCGCGCCGCCGATGAGGAGCGGCATTTTCAGGCCCTCGCGCTCCATCTCGTGCGCCACGTGCGCCATCTCCTCGAGCGACGGCGTGATCAACCCCGACAGGCCGATGATGTCGGCGCCCTCGTCGCGCGCGACCTGCAGGACGCGCTGCGCCGGCACCATCACGCCGAGGTTGATGACCTCGAAGTTGTTGCACTGGAGGACGACGGCGACGATGTTCTTGCCGATGTCGTGGACGTCGCCCTTGACCGTCGCGATGACGATCTTGCCCTTGGCTCGCGCGTCGCCGCTCGCCGCCTTCTCCGCCTCGATGAACGGCACCAGATGGGCGACCGCCTGCTTCATCACGCGCGCCGACTTGACCACCTGCGGGAGGAACATCTTGCCGGCGCCGAAGAGGTCGCCGACGACGTTCATGCCGTCCATCAGCGGGCCCTCGATCACCAGGATCGCGCGCCCGTGCTTCTGCCGCGCCTCCTCGGTGTCCGCGACGACGTGGGTCGAGATCCCCTGCACGAGCGCGTGTGCGAGCCGTTGCTCGACCGGCGCCTCGCGCCACGCGAGGTCCTCCTCGGCGCGCTTCCCCCCGCCTTTCACGTGTGCGGCGAACTTCACCAGCCGCTCGGTCGCGTCCGGCCGGCGGTTGAGGATCACGTCCTCGACGTGCTCGAGGAGGTCCTTCGGAATGTCCTGGTACACCCCGAGCTGTCCGGCGTTGACGATGCCCATCGTCATGCCGGCGCGGATGGCGTGGTAGAGGAACGCGGTGTGCATCGCCTCCCGCACCGCGTCGTTGCCGCGGAACGAGAACGACAGGTTCGACACGCCGCCCGACACGGTGACGTCCGGCAGGTTCGCGCGGATCCAGCGCGTTGCGTCGATGTAGTCGAGGCCGTAGGCTGCGTGCTCCTCGAGCCCGGTGGCCACCGCGAAGATGTTCGGGTCGAAGATGATGTCCTCGGCGGGAAACCCGACCGTATCCACCAGCAGGTCGTAGCTTCGCCGGCACACGGCCATGCGCCGCTCGAGGGTGTCGGCCTGGCCCTGCTCGTCGAACGCCATGACGACCACGGCGGCGCCATAGCGGCGCGCGAGCCGCGCGCGCTCGATGAACTCGGCCTCGCCTTCCTTCAGCGAGATCGAGTTCACGATCGGTTTCGCCTGCACGCACTTCAGCCCCGCCTCGATGACCGACCACTTGGAGCTGTCGATCATGACCGGCACCCGCGCGATGTCCGGCTCGACGGCGACGAGGTTGAGGAACGTCGCCATGGCCCGCGGCGAGTCGAGCATCGCCTCGTCCATGTTGACGTCGATCACCTGCGCGCCGTTCTCGACCTGCTGCCGCGCCACCGAGAGCGCGTCCGGGAAGTTGCCGGCGAGAATCAGCCGGGCGAACGCCTTCGAGCCGGTGACGTTGGTGCGCTCGCCGACGTTCACGAAGAGGGACGAGCCGTCGATGTTCACCGGCTCGAGCCCGGCGAGCCGCAGCTTCCGCGCGATCGTCGGCACGCCGCGCGGCGGCACGTCCCGGACGGCGGCCGCGATCGCGGCGACGTGCGCGGGCGTCGTGCCGCAGCAGCCGCCGACGATGTTGAGGAACCCCGACTCGCCGAACTCCTTGAGCAGGCCCGAGGTGTAGTCCGGCGACTCGTCGTATCCGGTCTCGGAGAGCGGGTTCGGGAGCCCGGCGTTCGGGTAGCAGCAGACGTAGGTGTCGGCGACGTTCGCCAGCTCCTCGATGTAGGGGCGCATGAGCTTCGCGCCGAGCGCGCAGTTCAGCCCGATCGTGAGCGGCCGCGCGTGGCGCACCGAGTTCCAGAACGCTTCCGTCGTCTGGCCGGTGAGCGTCCGGCCCGACTGGTCCGTGATCGTCCCGGAGATCATTACCGGCAGCCGTCGACCGGCCGCGTCGAAGAAGCCCTCGATGGCGAAGATCGCCGCCTTGGCGTTCAGCGTGTCGAAGATCGTCTCGATCAGGACCAGGTCCGCGCCGCCGTCGACGAGCCCGCGCAAGGACTCGGTGTAGGCGGCCACGAGCTCGTCGAACGCGATGTTGCGAAAGCCCGGGTCGTTGACGTCGGGCGAGATCGAGGCGGTCCTGCTCGTCGGCCCGAGCACGCCGGCGACGAAGCGCGGCCGGTCGGGGGCCCGGTCGGAGAACTCGTCGGCCGCGGCGCGCGCGAGCTGCGCCGCCGCCAGATTGAGCTCGTAGGCGAGCGCCTCGAGCCGGTAGTCCGCGAGCGACGGCGCGTTGGCGTTGAACGTGTTGGTTTCGACGATGTCGGCGCCGGCCGCGAGGTATTGGCGATGCAGCCCGCCGACGAACTCGGGTTGGGTGAGGGCGAGCAGGTCGTTGGCGCCGGTGAGCTCGACCGGCCAGTCGCCGAAGCGCGCGCCGCGGAACGCGGACTCGGGGAGCCGGTGGCTCTGGATCAGCGTGCCCATCGCGCCGTCGAGGATCAGGATCCGGCGGTCGAGGAGGGCGCGGAGCTCAGCGGTGCGATCTGGGCGCATGTAGAAACGAAAAACCCGTTCGCCTGCGGGCCAAACGGGTTGCCCTCGCTTTAGCCGTATTTGTTTTATCCGGGCACGGCCCGGAGGCGCCCGCAAGCTGAAGCATCAAATCGGCGCCGCACCGGAAGGCTAGCGGCTCGCTAGGTGTCTGTCAATAAAGGGTTTGCTGGGCTATACTCGCCGCCCCGCGCTCTTCGAGAGGCGCACCGCGATGAAGCACCTGAAGCCCAAGGAAGCCGAGCAGTTCCTGAAAACTAACCCGAACGCGCTCTTCATCGACTGCCGGAGCGAGATGGAGTACCTCTTCGTCGGGCACCCGGCCGGCGCGCTCCACGTCGCGTGGAACGACGGCGCCGACTGGGAGGTCAACCCGCATTTCGTCGGGCAGGTGAAGAAGGTTGCCGGCACGAACCACGCGCACCGGCCGATCGTGCTCATCTGCCGCAGCGGCAACCGCTCGGTCGACGCTGGCGAGGCGCTCGAGAAGTCGGGGTTCACCGACGTCTACAACGTGCTGCACGGATTCGAGGGCGATCTCGACGAGCGGCACCAGCGCAACTCGCGGAACGGGTGGCGCTTCGAGGGGCTGCCGTGGGAGCAGTGTTAGGTGCTTATTCGCTTGCTTCGCGGACGAATCGCGCCGCGCGCTTGAGCCGGTAATCGCCGGGGCTCGACTCGTACACGTCTTCGCGCCAGCTCGCGGCCACCACGTAGACTCGCCACGGCCGCCCGGGCGGGATCGCCCCCTTGGCCTGCAGCTCGATCAACGCCGCGCGGGCTTCGCGCACCGAGCAAAACACCCGCCCACCGGCGTAGCTTCCGTCGGGTTCGAGGGCGGCACGCGGCGCGCCGGGGGGCACCGCCACCGCGGGCACGGGGCCGGGCTTCATCACCGGGCGTCCGCTGGCGATCGCGGCCGAGACGCCGGAATCACCCAGCGTGTAGACGGGCGTGCAGTCGCGCGGCGTCACGCTGGTGCACGCGGCGAGGAGGAGCGGCGCGAGCGCCGCGAGCAGTCGGAGTCGGCTCATGGGCCGCGATCGTACGACACTTAACGCTCCCCGCCGCGCAGCTCCGCCTCGAGCCGCTCGCGGAGCTTGAACCGCTGCACTTTGCCGGTCGCGGTGCGCGGGAGCTCCGCGACCTCGCGGACCCACTTCGGCTGGCTGTGCCGCGGCAGACCGTCGAGCCGCGTCGCCGCGACGTCGGTCGCGTCGGCGCCGACGACGAACATCGCGAGTCGGTCGAACCCATCGCGATCCGGCACGACCACGCAAGCTGCCTCCCGGACGCGCGGGTCCGCGAGCACCGCCTCCTCGATCTCCCGGGGATTCACCCACTGACCGGCAACCTTGAGAAGATCGTCGGCCCGGCCCTGATGGGTCCAGAACCCGTCCGCATCGCGCGTGAACACGTCGCCGGTGCAGAACCAGCCGTCGCGGAACGCGCGCGCGGTCGCCTCCGGATTCTCGTAGCGGAGTGCGAGCGACGGGTGCTTCAGCCACAGTACACCGGGCTGACCCTCCGCGACCGGGCTGCCGTCCGAGCCGACGAGCTTCACCTCGACTCCGCCGAGGGGTACGCCGCAGGTGTCGGCGCGGCAGCGGCCGGGGATGCTCGCCATCACCGGGGTGAAGGTCTCCGACATCCCGTACACGACGAGGAGCTCGGTGCCGACCGTTTCCCGCCACTGGGCCGCAACGGCGTCCGGAAAGCGCTCGCCGCCGGTGAGGTTGACCCGGACCGCCGCGAGCGGCGCGAGCGCGTCCTTCGGCAGCGCGAGCAGCCGGCGGAAGAAGGTCGGTACCGTCAGGAAGATCGTCGGGCGATGCTGCCGCGCCTGCGCGAGGATCGCCTCGGGCTCCGGCCAGCCTTCGTTCAGGATGGTCGTGGCACCGCACGCGAACGCTCCCAGGAACGCGTGGTCGAGCGCGAACGCGAAGAAGAGCTTCGAGGTCGCGAGCACGACCGGGTGGTCGTCGGCCTTCAACACCTCGCGGTACAGCTTGCCGGCGTGGGCGGCGTTGGCGTGGCTGTGCAGGATCCCCTTCGGCTTGCCGGTGGTGCCCGACGAGTACATCCAGAACGCCGGCTCATCCGCGTGGGTCGCAGCGGTCCGGAAATCGGTCGATGACCGCGCGACGGCGGCCTCCAGCGTGTCGCCCATGCCACGCGCCGGGACCAGCCGCGCAGCGGTGCCCGCGCACGCGACGCGTGCGACCTCGAGGAGGTCGGGATCCGCGATGACGAGCCGGGCTTCGCTGTCGGCGACGGCGAACGCGAGGTCGGCGGCGGCCAGCCGCGGGTTCAGCGCGATCGCCACTGCGCCCGCCTTGAGGGCGCCGAGGAACGCCGCGCAGAAGCGCGGCGAGTCGTTCATGAGGAAGCCGACGCGCTCACCCCGCTCGAGCCCCAGGGCGGCGAGCGCGTGCGCCGCTCTCGACACCTCTGCGTCGAGCGCGCGGTACGAGATCGCTCCGCCGGCGTGGATGATCGCCGGCCGATCGCGGAAGCGCGGTTCGCGCGCCTTCGCGAGGATCACGTCCGCCGCGTTGAGCTGCGCGGCCACGGCCGCCTGGTCTGCTAGCGCGGCGCCGTGATCTTGACGCGCAGCTCGCCCAGGCCGGCGACGCTCGCCACCAGCTCGTCGCCGACCTTGGCCTTGCCGACGCCGGCCGGCGTGCCGGTCATGATGATGTCGCCGGCCTCGAGCGTGTAGTACTGCGAGAGGAAGGCGATCTGCTCGGGCACGCTCCAGATCATCTCGGCGATGTCGGCGTCCTGCTTGACCTCGCCGTTCACCGTGAGCCGGATGCGGCCCTTGGCCGGATGGCCGATCTTGGCTGACGGCGTGATCGGCCCGACCGGCGCCGCCTCGTCGAAGTCCTTCCCGAAGTCCCATGGGCGGCGCTGGTCCTTGCCCTGCTGCTGCAGATCGCGGCGCGTCATGTCGAGGCCGACCGCGTAGCCCCAGACGCAGTCGTTCGCCTTCTCGGCGGGGATGCGTGCGCCGCTCTTGCCGATCACGGCGACCATCTCGGTCTCCCAGTGGTAGTTCTCGGTCATCGGCGGGTAGTGCACGTT
>DATEDA010000184.1:0-10957 GCA_035286595.1 Burkholderiales bacterium
GCGTCCCGGGGCGCGCGGGGGCGGTGCGGGCGCGCTTCGCTCCCGAGGAGCTTGCGGCGCTGGTAGTAGCGAATGGTCTCGATCCCGACCCCGGCGGCGCGGGCGAGCGTCCCGATCCGGAGCGGCTGTGCGTCCATAATCGACCCCTTGACTCTGTGCTCGGGTGCGGATTTTAAACTGCGCAGCGTTCGAAGCCGACGACCTAGGAGGCGAGTGATCATGCAGCACCGCTCTCACGACCGTGCGCCAGGCGCCCAGACCGGGCACGAGCAGCACGATCCCGCGCATTGCGCCCACGGCGCACACGAGCACCACGACGCTCCCGCACCGGCCCACGCAGCCCACGGCCACGCGGCTGGCCATGCGCACGGCGCGCACGCACGGCACGAGCCGCCGCCGGCCGTCACGGCCGGCACCAAGATCGAGTGGACCTGCCCGATGCACCCGGAGATCATCCGGGACGCACCGGGGAACTGCCCGATCTGCGGCATGGCGCTCGAGCCCCGCACGGCGACGCTCGAGGACGTCGAGAACGTCCACCTCAAGGACGTCACGCGGCGATTCTGGGTGAGCGTCGTGCTCAGCCTGCCGCTCGTCCTCACGGCGATGGCCGAGATGATCTGGGGCGTCGCCGTGCGCCACGCAATCCCCGAGTCGATCCTCGGCTGGGGTCAGCTCGCGCTCGCGACGCCCGTCGTGCTCTGGGGCGGGTGGTCGTTCTTCGAGCGCGCGTGGCTCTCGTTCCGCACGCTCCGGCTCAACATGTACAGCCTGATCGGGCTCGGCGTCGCGGTCGCCTATCTCTTCAGCGTGTTCGCCGTGCTCTTCCCGGGAGCGCTGCCCGAGGCGTTCAAGGCGCACGGGCTCGTGCCCCTGTACTTCGAGGCGGCGGCCGTGATCACGACGCTCGTGCTGCTCGGCGAGGTGCTCGAGCTCCGCGCGCGGTCGCAGACCTCGAGCGCCGTGCGCGCGCTCCTCGGGCTCGCGCCGAACACGGCGATCCGGGTCGGGCCGGATGGCGCGGAGCGCGAGGTGCCGCTGGCCGAAGTGAAACTCGGCGAAGTGCTGCGTGTGCGCCCGGGCGCGAAGATCCCCGTCGACGGCGTGGTGACCGAGGGCCACTCGGTGGTCGACGAGTCGATGATCACCGGCGAGCCGCTGCCGGTGGAGAAGACGGTCGGAAGCCCGGTCACGGGCGGCACGGTCAACCAGACCGGGACCTTCCTGGTCCGCGCCGAGAAGGTCGGCGCCGACACGCTGCTTGCCCAGATCGCGCACCTCGTGAGCGAGGCGGCGCGCTCGCGCGCGCCGATCCAGCGGCTCGCCGATCTCGTCTCCTCCTGGTTCGTTCCCGGTGTGATGGCGATCGCCGTCCTGGCGGCGATCGTCTGGGTGGTCGCGGGACCCCAGCCGGCGCTCGCTAACTCCCTCCTGGTCGCCGTCTCGGTGCTGATCATCGCCTGCCCGTGCGCGCTGGGACTCGCGACGCCGATCTCGGTGATGGTGGGCGTGGGGCGCGGCGCGCTCGACGGCGTGCTGATCAAGGACGCCGAGGCGCTCGAGCTGATGGAGAAGGTGACGACGCTCGTCGTCGACAAGACCGGCACGCTGACCGAAGGCAAACCGAAGGTGCAGACCGTTGCCCCGGTCGGCGACGTTCCGTCGGACGAGGTCTTGCGGCTCGCCGCCAGCCTCGAGCGCGCGAGCGAGCATCCGCTTGCCGCCGCGATCGTCGGCGCAGCCGAAGAGCGCAAGCTCGCGCTCGGGGCGGTTTCCGACTTCCAGTCGGCGACCGGCAAGGGCGTGCGCGGCACGATCGGCGGCCGGCGGATCGCGATCGGCAACGCGAAGCTGCTCGCCGACGACGGCGTCGCGGCGGCGGCGCTCGAGGAGCGTGCGGTTGCGCTGCAGGCCGACGGCCAGACGGTGATGTTCGTCGCGGTCGACGGCAAGCCCGCCGGGCTCATCGGCGTCGCCGATCCGATCAAGGCCTCGACGCCCGAGGCGGTCCGGAGCCTCAAGGAGGAAGGCCTGCGCATCGTGATGCTCACCGGCGACAACGGCCGCACCGCCAAGGCGGTCGCCGAGAAGCTGGGCCTCAACGATTACGTCGCCGAGGTCCTGCCGCAAGACAAGCACGAGGTCGTCAAGGCCCTGCAGGCGAAAGGCGAGATCGTCGCGATGGCCGGCGACGGGATCAACGACGCGCCGGCGCTCGCGCAGGCGAACGTCGGCATCGCGATGGGCCACGGCACCGACATTGCGATGCAGAGCGCGCGCGTCGTGCTGGTGAAGGGCGACTTGCGGGGCATCGCGAAGGCGCGGCGGCTGTCGCGCGCGGCCATGGGCAACATCCGGCAGAACCTGTTCTTCGCGTTCGTCTACAACGCGATCGGCGTGCCGGTCGCCGCCGGAGTGCTGTTCCCGTGGTTCGGGCTGCTGCTCTCGCCGATGATCGCGAGCGCCGCGATGAGCCTGTCGTCGGTGTCGGTGATCGGGAACGCGCTGCGGCTGCGCAACGTGCGGCTTTGAGCGCGTTTGATCTAGCGCAAAGCGGGCGGCGCGCGACTGCCTAACCTGGGGTCCTGACTCGTTTCCACAGGAGCTAGGACATGAAACCGATCGCCACCGCGGCGGCGCTCGCCGTCGCTCTCGCGCTCACCGGCGCGACGCTCGCGCAGGACAAGCCCGCGGCCAAGCCGCCCGCGGCGCAACCGGTGCCGCGCGGCCCCGGGACGGGCATGCCGATGAGCGAACAGGACCGGACGCAGATGCAGGACCGCATGCGGCTCATGCAGCAGCAGCTGGACCGTCTCCACAAGACGACCGACTCGGCCGAGCGCCAGAAGCTGCTCGACGAGCACTACAAGCTCATGGAGGCGCAGATGGCCACGATGCGCGGCATGGGCGGCGGGATGATGGGGCAGGGCGGCCAGGGCATGATGGGCCCGGGCGGCGCGCCCAAGTCCGGCGGGCCCGGCAAACCGCCGGCACCCGATCAGCGCATGCGGATGATGGAAGACCGCATGGACATGATGCAGATGATGATGGAGCAGATGCAGGGCGAGATGATGGAGCAGCGCCGTCCCCAGGGGCGGTAGCGAACCTGTACGCGCCGCGCGTCAGCGCGCGATGAACTCCCGCAGCGCGGCCGCGTAACGCTCCGGGGCGACCGCGGCGATGTCGCTGTGGTTCGCCCCCGGAATCTTCACCAGCGTCTTGGCGGGCGCGCCGCCGCGTACAGTCGATCGCCCATGTAGCCCGACGTGGTCGAAATGACGCCGGGCACCTTGTCCATCGCCTCCTCCGTACACCAGAAGCAGCCAGCGGCGAAGGTGGCTTTGAACGAGGCGACGCGGGCGTGGATCAACGCCTATACGCCGGGCGCGGCGGTGGCTGCTCTGCCGGGCGGCCCCGACATCGACACATCCAACATCTTGCACGCGGCCGACATCTGGTACAGCATCAACAAGTATTGGTGCAAAGAGGCGCAGCGAGTGATCCGCGCCCGACGCGGGCGCGCTGGAGGAAGCGGGTAGCAGCTGATCGGATTTGAGCACAATCTAATCGCTTACGCTGGGGTGTAGATGGATCATCCCACCCCCGTTGTGCTACGGTGACGCCTCGGGCTGCCGCGATCCGAGCGCGAAACCTCGCCTCGAGCGGCCGTCCCGGTTTCCGCTTGCGATGAGCACCTCAATCAGTTCGCGAACGGCTCACTGGCTTCTCGCCGGGTCGCTCGTCTTTGGCCTGTCGGTGGGGTCCGCGACGGAGCGCGGTGCGCCGGTCCCGTCGACGAAACGCAGCTCCGGTAGCGGTCGCGGGGTTCCGACCTCCTCGGTGGGAAGCACCTTGGCCGCCGAGGAAAGCTCGCGGTATGCGCCGGCCGCTGCCAGGCCGAGGACGACCAGCCCGAGGATCGCGAGCGCCGGTCTGGTCATCGCGAGCCACCGGGACGCGAGCCGGACGCCCCTTTCGCCGACGCGCTGTCGCCGCGGAGCCCGGCGATGAGCGGGCGGAGTTTCTCTTCCAGGAGCTTCGGCGTGATCGGGCCGATGTGCTTGTAGACGATGCGGCCGTCGCGGTCGACCAGGAAAGTCTCCGGAACCCCGTATACGCCCCAGTCGATCCCGACCCGCCCGTCGAGGTCGGCGCCGGTGCGCGTGTAGGGATCGCCGAGCGCGTCCAGCCAGCGCGCCGCGTCCTCGGGGCGGTCCTTGTAGTTGAGCCCGTGGATGGGAACGAAGCCCTCGCGCTGGAGCCGCAGCAGGATCGGATGCTCCTCCCTGCAGGCCACGCACCACGAGGCAAAGACGTTGACGAGCGACACTTCATCCTTCAGATCCGCCCGCGAAAGGCCGAGCGTGCGCCCCTTGACGGCGGGAAGGGCGAACTCCGGCGCCGGCTTGCCGATCAGCGGCGAGGGCACCTCCCGGGGGTTGAGCGTCAGCCCGACGGCGAGGAAGAGGAGGAGCCCCGCGAACAGCAACAGCGGTATCAGCAATGCCGTTCGTCGAGACGGCGTTGCCTGGGGCGCCGCAGTGTTCTTCACGTGCTCAGCTTGGATTGGCATCGGTCGGTCGCGACGTCATGCGAACGGGCCGGTCCCACGGCCCGGGTCGCTCGTGACTGGCGGGTCTCGAGCTTCTGCGCGACCGGCGCAGCTGCGGTCTCGCAGCCCGTTCGCGCTTTTCCCCGCCGGAGCGTCAGCTCGAGCCTGACGGTGTCGCCCACCGTCAGCGGATAGCGGAACTCGACCGGCATCAGGTGCCTCACTTCTTGCGTGCCGTCGCATCGAGCAACGGCAGCAGGTCGCTCATCCCGACCGCGCCCGAGTACTTCTCGCCGTTCGGCAGGAACCACGTCGGTGTGGCGGTCGCCCCGAGCCGACGGCCAAGCGCGAGCAGCTCGTCGATCGGCGTTTCGCAGTCGGGCTTAGCCGCGGGCTCAATGCGCCTGTGCATCAGGTCGTTCCACGCCTTGAGCCGATCGCGCGAGCACCATACGGCCTTGGTCTGGCGCACCGAGTCGGCCTTGATCACCGGATACGCAAAGATGTGCACCGTGATGTCGTCGACCGTTGCCAGGTCGGCCTCGAGCTTCTTGCAATACGGGCAGTTCGGGTCGGAGAGGATCGCGATCTGCCTGCGGCCGCCGCCGCGCTTCATCGTGATCGCCCACTTGAACGGCAGCCCGTTCCAGTCGATCGCCGAGAGCTTGCGCACGCGCTCCTCGGTGAGATTGCGGTCGGTGGCGGTGTCGATCAGGCTGCCGATGAAGAGGACCTGCGCGGATTCGTCGGTGTAGAGGACTGCATAGCCGCCTTCGGCGCGCTGGATCGCGACCTCGTACAGGGCCCCGTAGCGCAGCTTCTGCACCGAGACGATCCTCGCGTCCGGGAGCTTCGCCGAGAGGGTGCGACGGATCGTCAGCTCGTCGGCATGTGCCGCGGCCGCGGCGATCACCGCGAGCGCGGCAAGCCAGGAAACGAGGGCGTTCCTGCTGCTCATTTGGAGCCTCCCCATGGAGCGATGCGGGCGATCCACTCACCGGAGAGCGGTCTCGCGCGCGGCAGCGCGAGAGCGAGGCCAACTGCGACGAGCGCCGACGACCATGGCATTTGCGGCCGCGCACCAGAGACCAGAGTTTGACGCACGGAAGATGCAGGCATGAAGCGCTCCATCCAGCCGCCCGGGAAGGGCGATGCCCGAAGCGCGCGACGGACGCCGCGTGCGACGGAAGGCTGCCGGGCGAGAACCCGGCCTGCTTAGAGGATGGAGTGCTTAGGCGGTGCCGTCTCTGGGGCGAGAGCCAGAGACGACAGCGGTGTCGCCGTGGGTATCGTCAGGCACCCGACCTCGGGACGCACACAGGGGAGCCCCGCGGCGCCCGCGATCGCCGACGGCGTGCAGCCGGCCGGGCTGCAGGACGTGGACGAGACCTCGCCGCCGCAGTCGCGATCGTGGTCGGCCAGGTCTTGCACGCACGCCGGATCGGCAGCTGCGGCGGGCGGGGCAGCCGCGAAGACCGACCCCAGCGCGACGACCACCGACAAGGCCAACACTACCCGCAGGAATTGCATCGTGCGTTGCAGCCTAGCAGCGCGAACATTGAGCGTCAACCGCCCCGCACTCGGGAATCGGCTTGGACTGCGGATTTCGCCGCAGAGTTCCGCGTCGATCGCAGCGAGTGCGGAGCGCCATCGCGCGCCGTTCGCCGCGTGCTCGGCGGCGAGCTTTCTCGGCGCGGTGCTCTTCTGCGCTGCTGTATTCTGCGCGATGCCGATCGCGTCGAGCGGGCGAGCATCCGGACGCGGCGTTCGCGCTGGCACGCATCGAGCAGGAGATCCGATGGGCATCTACGAACGGTGGCTGCTGCCGCGGCTTCTCGACCTCGCCATGCGAAACAAGGAAGCGACCCGCTACCGGAGGAAGATGATCCCGGCCGCCAGCGGGCAGGTCCTCGAGATCGGCGCGGGCTCCGGCCTCAACCTGCCCTTCTACGACGCGGGCGTCGCGCGCCTCTACGCGCTGGATCCGTCCGCGGCGCTGCTCGGCATGGCGCGCAGGAAACGCGCGCCGGGAGCGTTCCCGGTCGAGTTCCTCGAACGCTCGGCGGAAGAGATCCCGCTCGCGACCCGCACCATCGACACCGTCGTCACGACCTGGACGCTGTGCACCGTCCCCGACGCGCTGCGAGCGCTGCGGGAAGCGCGGCGGGTGCTCAAGCCCGGCGGCGCGCTGCTGTTCGTGGAGCACGGCCTCGCGCCGGATCCGCCGGTCGAACGCTGGCAGCGGCGCCTCAATCCATATTGGAACCGGTTCGCGGGCGGCTGCAACCTGGACCGCAGGATCGATCGGCTCGTCCGCGAGGCGGGCTTCGAGATCCTCGATCTCGAAACCGAGTATGCGAAGGGTCCGCGGCCCTTCACCTATACCTACTGCGGCCGCGCCCGGCCCGCGTGAACCACTGGTGCGGCCTGCGGACCCCACGAAGGGATTGGGACCCGACCGGCGGGAACTCTGGCGCCAGAGCGGCCTCTGAGGTAATGTCTCGCCGCAACCCATGCTCCGTCGATCGCTGATCTCGCTCGTCGTCGCGCTCGCGGCCCTCGGCTCCGTCGTCCAGGGGGTTCACGCCGCCGCGCCGACGATGGGCATGGGTGCCGTACACGCCGACGCCGCGCCGTTCTGCGATGGCTGCGCCGGCGCGGACGGTGAACCGGCCGCCTGCGGCAGCGCAGTCTGTCCCTCCGCCATGGTGCTTCCGTCGTCGGTCGCGTTCCACTTCGCCGCGCCGTCCGGCGCACAGCCCGACGCGGACGTCGCCGGAGGAGCGAGCCAGACTCGCCCCCCCGACCCATTCCCGCCTCGACCCCTGGCTGTCTGAACGCGCGTCGCCCGCAACGCGGGTGACGTGATCGCTGTGGCCTCCCTGCGCGCTCCGCGCGCCGCCCACGCATTTGTGCCGGCGACGCCGCGTGTCAGGGCGAACCGCCGCTCCGTCGTCGACAGGGGTCAGCACGCCGAGCAGCTGCTCGGCTCTCGAGGAAATGAGCAAAGTGCAGCCACGATTCATGCCCCGAGCGCTGGCGCCCGCCGCCGGCGCGGCGGCGATGGCCCGCGCCGAGCAGATCCTTCATCACGCCCACGGGCTCGCTCACGGCGACCTCCGCGAGACTGCGCGATGAGCACGCACAACCTCCTGATCGAGGCGTGAGCGATGGCGGAGATCGGGGTGCTCGCGCTGAGCACTGCGTTCGCGGCCGGCGCAGTCTCGTTCCTTTCGCCCTGCGTGCTGCCGCTCGTCCCGGGGTACCCGGATCGGGTGAGCCGCGATGCCACGAAGCATGCGAAGTCCTATGGACACGGCGCAACGTGAGGGCCGCATGGGTTCGGGGATCATCCTGTTCGACGGGGTGTGCAACCTCTGTGTCTGGTCCGTGCAGTTCATCCTGCGTCGTGACCGGCGTGCCTATTACCGCTTCGCCGCCCTGCAATCTCCGGTCGGCCAGCATCTGCTCCGACAACACGGCATCCAGCTACCCGCCGATGAAAGCGTGGTGCTGATTGAAGGCGGACACGTCTATACGCACAGCGAAGCCTGGCTTCGGATCACGCGCCGTCTCAGCGGACTGTGGCCTTTGCACTGAAGCAATCCGATGATCCAGGAGATTCGAACGATGACGACCGTTTCGGCCAGGGACGTTGCGCGAGGCGCCGCAGTCGCTGCGGCGATGTTCCTGGGGCTCGGCACCGTTGCCGCCCTCTGGGAAAACCCCCTGTTCATGCGGATGACCCCGACCGGCGGCTTCGAGATCTCGCTCCTGCTGCTGCAGTCGGCGCTGGCGGGCGTCTATGTGGGCCTGCCGCGAAGCCGGTGCGGCAAGCGAACGGCGGGAGCCGGCGCCGTCATCGGCTTTCTCGGCATCGCCTGCCCGGTCTGCAACAAGGTTCTCGTGCTGCTCGTCGGCGGCGCTCTGCTGCTCGAGTACTACGAACCGGTGCGCCTCTATATGGCGCTCGGAGGGGTCGTGCTTCTCGCAGTGGCGATCGGGCTCAAGGTGACCCGCCCCGACTGCTTCAAGGAGGTAGCCCGTGGAGCCGATGCGAGCCTATAGCGTAGCCGGCCTCGCTGCAGCCAGGGGCGATCTCGCGATCCGACGGAACAGCGGGATCGTGGCCCGGCCACGGAGTCGGCCGCGGATGCGGTCACTTGATGTCGGTGATCAGGTAATCCTCGCCGTCGTAGCTGACCTGGAATTCCACCGCTTGGGTCGGCTGCAGATCGGCGAGCTGGCTCCGGTCCTTGACCGGGTAGGACATCGTCATGGGCATCATCTTCAGCTCCGGCAGCGGACCGTGCTTGATGATCACCACGCCTCTTGCTTTGTCGACGAACTGCACCACGCCTTTGCCGCTGGCGGTGATGGTGATCGGTGCGGTGCCCGCTGTTTGCGCTTGCTGGGGGGCCGGGAGCAGCCACCACGCGAAGGCGGAGAACGCGGCGATCAGCACGAGAACGAGCAGCTTCTTCATGAAATTCTCGCTGGTGCGGTGCTCCCAGCATAGCGGTTTTCAATCGGCAACCGGAGGACGTTCGCATGCAAACCTCGCAACGCTGGCTGGCGCTTCTCGTCGGCGCCTTCGCAATCGCCGCCGCGGCGGGCGGCGTCGAGCGAGCACTTGCGCAGGCTCAGGCGCCGACCCGCGCTCCGGACGTGCATTACCAGCCCACGCCGCACCGCGTCGTGACAGAGATGCTGAAGGTCGCGCAAGTCGGCGCGAACGACGTCCTCTACGATCTAGGGTGCGGCGATGGACGGATCGTGATCGCCGCGGTCAAGCAGCGCGGGGCGCGCGGCGTCTGCGTGGACATCGATCCGCAGCGCATCCGGGAGAGCCGGGCGAACGCGGAGCGCGCGGGCGTCGCCGAGCGCATCGCCTTCCTGGAGCAGGACCTGTTCGAGACCGACCTCCGCGACGCGACGGTCGTCACGCTCTTTCTCTCGCCGGATCTGAACCTCAAGCTGCGCCCGAAGCTGCAGCGGGTGCTCAAGCCGGGCACGCGCGTCATCTCCTATGTTCACAGTATGGGCGACTGGAAGCCGCAGACAGTGAAGCGCGTGAAGGGCGCCAGTGGTCCGCGCAAGCTCTATCTCTGGACCATTGCAGCGGATCGCGGGGCGAGACCTTGAGTCGTACGGAACCCTTGAGTGCCGAGGGCCGCCGCTTCGGTGTGCCTGCCCGGACTCGTCGCTCAAGCGGCTCGAGCGGCCCGCTCCACGGCGGGCAGGGCTTGACCTTGAAGCTTACTATAAGGTCTAAACTGACTCACGCTCCTCCAAAGGAATCGGCTCTGATGGACACCGTCAGTATCGGCACGCTCGCGAAAGACCTCGGCCTGGGCGCGGGCACGCTGCGCTACTACGAGCGGCGCGGGCTGCTTTCGCCCGCGCAGCGCACGGCCTCCGGCTATCGCATGTACGACCGGGACGCGGCGCAGCGGCTGCGGTTCATCCGGCGCGCGCAGGCGCTCGGCTTCTCGCTCGAGGAGATCGCCGAGCTGCTCGCGCTCCACGACAACCCGCATGCGAGCGCGCGACGGGTCAAACGCCTCACCGAAGCGAGGATCACGGACCTCGCGACGCGAATCCGCGACCTGGAGCGGATGAAGCAGGCGCTCGAGGTGCTCGCGGCGAGCTGCAGCGGCCGCGGACAGACCCGCGAATGCCCGATTCTCGCCGCGCTCGATCGGGACGACGAATAGCCCGGGACGCTGGGGCATCGAAATGCGGAGCATTGCGATCGGAATCGACGGCATGACTTGCGCGAACTGTGCCGCGCGGGTCGAGCGGGCGCTCGCCAAGCTCCCCGGCGTCGCCGAGGCGAGCGTGAACCTCGCCACCGCGCGCGCAGCCGTCGAGTACGACGAGCGCGTGACCTCGCCCGAGCGCATCGCGCAGGCGGTGTCGGAGTCCGGGTACCGGCCGGTGGCCGCCGAGCTCGACATCGGCGTAGGCGGCATGACCTGCGCGGCCTGCAGCGCCCGGGTGGAGCGGGCATTGAGCGGGGTTCCCGGGGTGCTGAGCGCGACGGTGAATCTCGCCACCGCGCGCGCGAGTCTGCGCTACCTGCCGGCGAGCGCCATCCCCGAGGACATCGCCCGCGCGATCGAAGAGGCGGGCTACGAGCCGCGGCTTCTCGGCGACGAGGGGGAGCGCGATGACGCCGAAGCGCGTGCCCGCGAGCGGGCGCTGGCCGCAATGCAGCGCGACGTCGTCGTTGCCGCGGCGCTCACGCTGCCGCTCGTGGCGCTCTCGTTCGGCGCGATGTTCTTCCCGGCGCTCGACGGGACGATCCGGGAGCTCGCTCCGTTCCCCGGCTTCTGGCAGTGGGCGCAGCTCGCGCTCGGCACCGCGGTGATCGTCTGGCCCGGCCGACGCTTCTTCCGCTCC
>DATEDA010000185.1:0-41948 GCA_035286595.1 Burkholderiales bacterium
CGATCGTGATCGCGAGCGCCGGGCACACGGCCTCGCAGAGCTTGCACCCGATGCAGCGCTCCTCCCCGTTCGGGTAGCGCCGCAGCGCGTGCAGGCCGCGGAACCGCGGGCTGACCGGGGTCTTCTCCTCGGGGAACTGGATCGTGATCTTGCGCGCGAAGAGGTGCCGTCCGGTGACCGCCATGCCCTTCGCGAGCTCGACGAGCAGGAACGTCCTGAAGAAGTCGCGGATCCGCTCGATCATGCGCGCCCCATTACTGCCACGGGTTCCACGGCGTCTGCATCCACGCCGCGATCACGACCAGCCAGAGGATCGTCAGCGGGAGGAATACCTTCCAGCCGAGCCGCATGATCTGGTCGTAGCGGTAGCGCGGGAACGTCGCCCGGAACCAGAGGAAGGCGAGCAAGAGGCCCGCGATCTTGAACGCGAACCAGAAGATCCCCGGGATGGCGTTGAAGAACGGCGAGTCGAGCGGCGGCAGCCATCCGCCGAGGAACATCGTCGTCGCCAGCGCGGACACGAGGATCATGTTCATGTACTCGCCCAGAAAAAACAGCGCGAACGCCGTCCCCGAGTACTCGACGTGGAAGCCGGCCACGATCTCCGACTCGCCCTCGGCCACGTCGAACGGCGCGCGGTTGGTCTCCGCCACCGCCGAGATGAAGTAGACGAGGAACATCGGGAAGAGCGGCAGCCAGTTCCACGAGAGGAAGTTGAGCCCTTTGTCGGCGAAGGTGCCGCGCGCCTGCGCGTTGACGATGTCGCCCAGGTTGAGGCTCTGCGACACCAGCAGCACGCACACGAGCGCGAAGCCCATCGCGATCTCGTAGGCGACCATCTGCGCCGCCGAGCGCATCGCGCCGAGGAACGCGTACTTCGAGTTCGACGCCCAGCCGGCGATGATCACGCCGTAGACGCCCATCGAGGTGATCGCCATCACGTAGAGCAGCCCGGCGTCGATGTTCGCCAGCACCACGCCGGCGTCGAACGGGATCACCGCCCACGCCGCCATCGCGGGCATCAGCACCAGCATGGGCGCGAGGATGAACAGGAACCTGTTCGCCCCCGTGGGGATGATCACCTCCTTGAAGAGGAGCTTGAAGACGTCGGCGAACGGCTGGAGCAACCCCGCCGGCCCGACGCGGTTGGGCCCGATCCGGACCTGCATGTAGCCGATCACCTTGCGCTCGACGAGCGTCAGGTAGGCGACGGCGAGGATCAGCGGCACCGCGATGACCAGGATCAGCACCAGCGTCTTCACGAAGATCCAGATCGGCGGGCCCCAGGTCGGCCCGAAGACCGTGGTGGAGTAGCCCGACAGCGCCTGGACGAGCTCCACCGTCACACCCGCTCGAGCGCGATCTCGCCGAACATGGCGCCCAGGCCGGCCGTCGACGCGTGCGCCGCGGCGACCCGCACCACCCCGTCGGGCACCCGCTCGTCGCACGCGAGCTCGAGGACCGCTTCGCCGCCCTCCTGCTTCACCCGCACGAGGCTTCCCGCCGCGAGCCCGAGCCGCGTGATGAGCGCGCCATTGGCGAACGCCCGCGGCGACGCGGCGTCGTTCGTCTGCTGCAGCGACCCGGCGCGGCGGACCACCGGATCGGCGGCATAGATCGGCACGTCGGCGACGCGCTCGAGGCCGGCGCCGGCGGACGGGCCTGGCTCGATCGCCAGGCCTTCCACCGCGTTCGAGAGCCGTCCCGCGACCGCGTCCGCCCGACACGCCTGGTCGCGCACCTGCTCGCTGCGGTCGTAGTCGAAGCCCGGCAGTCCCAGGAGGTTGCCTAGCACGCGCAGCACCTTCCACGCCGGCCGGGCGCCACCGCGGGGTTTCACCGCCGGATTGAAGCTCTGCAGGCGCCCCTCGGCGTTGACGAAGCTGCCCGAGGTCTCGGTGAACGGTGCGATCGGCAACAGGACGTCGGCGTAGTCGAGCGCCCGGCCGCGGTACGCGGAGAGCATCACGACGAGCTCGGCCGCGCCCATCGCCCGCAGCGCCTGACGCGGGTTCGCGGTGTCGAGCTCCGGCTCGACGCCGATGAGGAGGTAGCTCTTCCGCGGCGCGGCGAGCATCGCCGCGGCGTTGAGGCCGCCCGGTCCGGGGATGCAGTTCGCGAGGTATCCGCCGACGCTGTTGGCCGCCTCGCCCAGGAACCCGAACCGCGCGCCCAGGATCTCCGCGAGCGCTTGGGCGGCCGTGTGCAGCTGGCCGGCGCGCGGGTGCTGCTGCGCGCTGTTGCCGAGGAAGACCCCGACGTTCTGCCCCGAGGCGAGGCTCTTCGCGATCGCTCGCGCCGGTTCGCTCACCGGCAGCGTGGCGAGCGCCCGCGGAACCGCGGCCCCCTTCTCTTCGGCCGCCGCCTTGACCACCTGCGCCAGCATCGACGGCAGCTCGCCGGGCCGTACGACGGCGCGGTTCCTCACCGCGATCGCCAGGTCATCGCCGGCGACGTGGATCACGTTCAGCTGCTGGCCCCGCTTCGCCGCCCGGCGGAGGCGGCTTGCGAGCAGCGGGTGGTCCTTCCGCAGGAAGGACCCCACGACGAGCACCCGGTCGAGCTGGCCGAGCTCCGCGACCTGAAACCCGAGCCAGGGCGCGCCCTTCAGCTTGCCGTCGGTCGAGAAGTCGCACTGCCGCAGGCGGAAATCCACGTTCTCGGCCCCGAGCCCGCGCACGAGCCTCTGGGCGAGGAACATCTCCTCGAGGGTCGCGTGGGGCGACACGAGCGCACCGATGGCGGAGTCCCCGTGGCTCGAGCGCACGCGCTGCAGGCCGTCCGCGACGACCTGGAGCGCCCGCTCCCAGTCGACGACGCGCCATTCGGCTCCCTGCTTGAGCATCGGCTCGACGAGGCGGTCGTCCGAGTTCAGGCCCTCGTAGGAGAACCGGTCCTTGTCGGACAGCCAGCACTCGTTGAGCGCCTCGTTCTCGAGCGGCACCACGCGCATCACGCGGTCGTTCTGCACCTGCACGATGAGGTTCGACCCCAAGCCGTCGTGCGGGCTGACCGACTTGCGGCGCCCGAGCTCCCACGTGCGCGCCGTGTAGCGGAACGGCTTGGAGGTGAGCGCGCCGACCGGGCAGATGTCGATCATGTTGCCGGAGAGCTCCGAGTCGACCGCCTGCCCGACGAACGAGACGATCTCGGCGTGCTCGCTGCGGCCGACCAGCCCGAGCTCCATGGCCCCGGCGATCTCCTGCCCGAACCGGACGCAGCGCGTGCAGTGGATGCAGCGGGTCATCTCCTCGGCCGAGATGAGCGGCCCCATGGGCTTCGCCGTCACCACCCGCTTCGGCTCGGCGTAGCGCGAGGCGCTGCCGCCGTAGCCGACGGCAAGATCCTGGAGCTGGCACTCGCCCCCCTGGTCGCAGATCGGGCAGTCGAGCGGATGGTTGATCAGCAGGAACTCCATCACCCCGGCCTGGGCCTGCTTGGCGTAGTCGGACCGCGTGAAGACCCTCATGCCTGCGGCGACCGGCGTGGCGCAGGCGGGCAGCGGCTTCGGCGCCTTCTCCACCTGCACGAGACACATGCGGCAGTTGGCCGCGATCGACAGCTTCGGGTGCCAGCAGAAGTGCGGGACGTAGATGCCGAGCTTGTTCGCGGCCTCCATGACCGTGGCGCCGCTCGGCACCTCGACCGGGCGGCCGTCGACCTCGAGCTTGACCGGCGCGCTCATGCCGGATGCCTCATGCCGCCGCCCGCTCCACCGCCGGCTCGCCCACCAGGCACCGCTTGTGGCGGATGTGGTGCTCGAACTCGGCGCGGAAGTGCTGGATGAAGCTCTTGACCGGCAGCGCCGCCGCGTCCCCGAGCGCGCAGATCGTCCGCCCCGCGATGTTGTCTGCCACCTGGTTCAGGAGCTCCAGGTCCTCCATCCGGCCGCGGCCGGTCTCGATCCGGTGCACCATGCGGTAGAGCCAGCCGGTGCCCTCGCGGCACGGCGTGCACTGCCCGCAGGACTCCTCGAAGTAGAAGTAAGAGAGCCGCTCGAGGCAGCGCACCATGCAGCGCGTCTCGTCCATCACGATCACCGCCCCGGAGCCGAGCATCGACCCGGCCTTGGCGATCGAGTCGTAGTCCATGTCGGTCTGCATCATCACGTGCTCGGGCAGCACCGGCATGGACGAGCCGCCCGGGATGACCGCCTTGAGGCGCCGGCCGCCGCGCATGCCCCCCGCCATCTCGAGGAGCTTCGCGAACGGCAGGCCGAGCCGGACCTCGTAATTCCCGGGGCTCGCGACGTCGCCGGAGACCGAGAAGATCTTGGTGCCGCCGTTGTTCGGCCGGCCGAGCTCGAGGAACTTCCCGCCGCCGTTCAGGATGATCCACGGCACGGCGGCGAAGGTCTCGGTGTTGTTGATCGTCGTCGGCCGGCCGTACAGGCCGTAGCTCGCCGGGAACGGCGGTTTGAACCGCGGCAGCCCCTTCTTGCCTTCGAGCGATTCGAGGAGCGCGGTCTCCTCGCCGCAGATGTACGCCCCCCACCCGTGGTGCCCGTAGAGGTCGAAGTCGACCCCCGAGTCGAGGATGTTGCGTCCGAGGTAGCCTGCGTCGTAGGCCTCCTGCAGCGCCGCCTCGCACCGCTCGTAGACGTCCCAGATCTCGCCGTGGATGTAGTTGTAGCCGACCGTCGCGCCGGTGGCGTAGCCGGCGATCGCCATGCCCTCGAAGACGATGTGCGGGTTGTAGCGCAGGATGTCGCGATCCTTGAACGTCCCCGGCTCGCCCTCGTCGGAGTTGCAGACCATGTACTTCTGGCCGGGTGCGGTCCGCGGCATGAAGCTCCACTTCAGCCCGGTCGGGAAACCCGCGCCGCCGCGCCCGCGGAGCGCCGATTTCTTGACCTCGGCGATGACCTGCTCCGGCGGGATCTTCTCGGCGAGGATCCGCTTCAGCGCCTGGTAGCCGCCGCGCGCCTCGTAATCCTTCAGGCGCCAGTTCGCGCCGTCGATCCCCTTGAGGATGATCGCGTCCGGGCCGTAGACCGCGGGGTCGAAGGGCGGAAACGCCGACTTCACTTGGCGAGCTCCGCGAGGAACCGGTCGATCGCCTCGGGCGTCATGAAGCTCACCATCCGCTTGTCGTTGAGCAGCATGACCGGCGCGTCGCCGCACGCGCCGAAGCACTCGCCCTCCCGCAGCGTGAAGCGGCCGTCCGGCGTGGTCTCGTTCCAGCCGATGCCGAGCTTGCGCTTCAGGTGCTCGGCCGCAGCGGTTGCGCCCTGCAGCGCGCACGGCAGGTTCGTGCAGAGGCACAGCTTGTACTCGCCCACCGGCCGCGTGTCGTACATCGTGTAGAAGCTCGCGACCTCCTCGACCGCGACCGGCGGCATGCCGAGGTAGCTCGCGACGAACGCCATCACTTCCGGCGTGAGGTAGCCCTGCTCGCCCTGCGCGATCGCGAGCGCGGCCATCACCGCCGATTGCCGCTGGTCGGCCGGGTATTTCGTGAGCTCACGGTCGATCTTCCGGAGCGCTTCGGGGCTCAGCATCAGCGGTCGACCTCGCCGAACACGATGTCGAGGGTGCCGATGATCGCCACCACGTCGGCGATCATGTGCCCCTTCGAGAGCTCGTCCATCGCCGCGAGGTGCGCGAACCCCGGCGCCCGGATCTTCATCCGGTACGGCTTGTTCGCGCCGTCGGACACGAAGTAGATGCCGAACTCGCCCTTCGGGTGCTCGACCACGGCGTAGGCCTCCCCGGCCGGCACGTGGATCCCCTCGGTGTAGAGCTTGAAGTGGTGGATCAGCTCCTCCATGTTGCTCTTCATCTCGACGCGCGACGGCGGTGCGACCTTGTGGTTGTCGGTGATCACCGGGCCGGAGTTCGCGCGCAGCCAGTCGATGCACTGCTTGACGATCCGGTTCGACTGGCGCATCTCCTCGATGCGGACGAGGTAACGGTCGTAGCAGTCGCCGTTCAGCCCGACCGGGACGTCGAACTCGACCCGGTCGTAGACGGCGTACGCCTGCTTCTTGCGCAGATCCCATTCGATGCCCGACCCGCGCACCATCGGCCCCGAGAATCCGAGCGCGAGCGCGCGCTCCGGCGTCACCACGCCGATCCCGACCGTGCGCTGCTTCCAGATCCGGTTGTCGGTGAGCAGGGTCTCGTAGTCGTCGACGTAGCCCGGAAACCGGCCGGTAAAGTCCTCGAGAAAGTCGAGGAGCGACCCCTGCCGGTTTTCGTTCAGCTTCCGGATCTCCTGCTCGCTGCGGTAAGGCGAGGCGCGGTACTGCGGCATGGTGTCGGGCAGATCGCGGTAGACCCCGCCGGGGCGGTAGTAGGCCGCGTGCAGGCGGGCGCCCGACACCGCCTCGTAGCAGTCCATCAGGTCTTCGCGCTCGCGGAAGCAATAGAGGAACACCGTCATCGCGCCGATGTCGAGCCCGTGCGCGCCGAGCCATAGCAGGTGGTTCAGGATCCGCGTGACCTCGTCGAACATCACGCGGATGTACTGGGCCCGGATCGGCACCTCCACCCCCAGCAGCCGCTCGACCGCCATGCAGTACGCGTGCTCGTTCGACAGCATCGACACGTAGTCGAGCCGGTCCATGTACGGCAGCGACTGGACGTAGGTCTTGTGCTCGGCGAGCTTCTCGGTCGCCCGGTGCAGCAGCCCGATGTGCGGGTCGGCGCGCATGATCACCTCGCCGTCGAGCTCGAGGACGAGGCGCAGGACGCCGTGGGCGGCCGGGTGCTGGGGCCCGAAATTGAGGGTGTAGTTGCGGATCTCAGCCATGGCTCAATGCTTCGGGCCGAGGTCGCCGTACGGGTCCTCGCGGATGATCCGCGGCGTCACTTCGCGCGGCTCGATCGTCACCGGCTGGTAGATCACGCGCTTCTGGTCCGGGTCGTAGCGCATCTCGACGTGCCCCGACAGCGGGAAGTCCTTGCGGAACGGGTGTCCGACGAAGCCGTAGTCGGTGAGGATCCGGCGCAGGTCCGCGTGCCCGTCGAACATGATCCCGAAGAGGTCGAACGCCTCGCGCTCGTACCAGTTCACCCCCGGCCAGACGCCGGTGAGCGACTCGACGACCGGGAAGGCGTCGTCAGGCGCGAAGGTTCGGACCCGGACGCGCCAGTTGTACGTCACCGACAGCAGGTGGACGACGACCGCGAACCGGGGGCCCTTCCAGGCCCCGTCGCCGTAGGCCGAGTAGTCCACGCCGCAGAGATCCATGAGGCTCTCGAACCGCAGGCGCGGATCGTCGCGGAGCCGCCGCGCCGCGGCGAGCCAGTCGCCGGCCTTGACGACCACGGTGACCTCGCCGAGCGCGGTCGTGACGGTCGCCGGAATGCCCGCGAGAGCCGTGTCGAGCGCTGCCTGCAGTCGGTCGAGCTTCGCGGCCATCAGCGAGCGATGGTGTTGGTTCGCCGGATCTTGTTCTGCAGCTGCATCAGCCCGTACAGCAGCGCCTCGGCCGTCGGCGGACAGCCGGGGACGTAGATGTCCACCGGGACGATCCGGTCGCAGCCACGCACCACCGAGTAGGAGTAGTGGTAGTAGCCTCCGCCGTTCGCGCACGAGCCCATCGAAACGACCCAGCGGGGCTCGGGCATCTGGTCGTAGACCTTGCGCAGCGCCGGCGCCATCTTGTTGCAGAGCGTTCCGGCGACGATCATCACGTCGGACTGCCGCGGGCTCGGGCGAAACACGATGCCGAACCGGTCGAGGTCGTAGCGCGCGGCCCCGGCGTGCATCATCTCGACGGCGCAGCACGCCAGGCCGAACGTCATCGGCCACATCGACCCGGTGCGCGCCCAGTTGAAGAGCTTGTCGACCTGGGTGGTGACGAAGCCTTCCTGCAGAACGCCTTCGATTCCCATGGCCTATCGCCTCCGCCGCCGCGCCCGGACCGCTACTCCCACTCGAGCGCTCCCTTGCGCCACTCGTAGACGAATCCGACCACGAGGATCGCGAGAAAGACCATCATCGACCAGAACCCGAAGGCGCCGAGGTCGTTGAGCGTCACCGCCCAGGGAAACAGGAACGCGATCTCGAGATCGAACAGGATGAAGAGGATCGCCACGAGGTAGTAGCGGACGTCGAACTTCATGCGCGCATCCTCGAACGCCTCGAAGCCGCACTCGTAGGGCGAGAGCTTCTCGCTGTCGGGCTTCCGCGGCCCGAGCGCCCAGCCGGCGCCCACCAGGAGCGCGCCGAAGGCGAGGGCGACGACGATGAACAGCAGGATCGGAAAGTACTCGCCCAGCATGGTCTCACGTGCGGGCGGCGCCGCGGCCGCCCTCTGCGGGTGTGTCTGGTCCGAGGCTTGCACGCACGGGTCTTGACCCTTCTCTCAAAGCTTCGGCGACCGGGAATCGCCTAGCACCCGGTCCTCGCGATTGGTGCCGACGGGGAGACTCGAACTCCCACAGCCTTGCGGCCACCAGCCCCTCAAGCTGGCGTGTCTACCAATTTCACCACGTCGGCGTGCGGGGGATGCGTCGCGCGCCGACCGGCGCGGCGCAACCCGCATCTTACTTCGGAACGTCGTCCGCCTTCGAGCCCGGAACGCCCGGCGCCGGCGGCTTCGCCGTCTCCGCGGCCGGTGTCTCCGCGGCGGGCCGGTCCATCACGCTCCCGCCGACCCTCGGCTTGGCGTTCGCGAGATACGCGAGCCCGAGGCTGGAGAGGAAGAAGACGACCGCGATGATCGCCGTCGCACGCGAGAGGAAGTTCGCCGAGCCCGTCGCGCCGAAGAGGCTCCCCGACGCGCCGCCGCCGAACGCTGCGCCGACGTCGGCGCCCTTGCCGTGCTGGAGCAGCACCAGCCCGATGACGCCGAGCGCCGAGAGCACGTGCACGACCACGATCAGTGTCAGCCAGATATCCACGTCGCTTCCCCGCTCAGTTTCCCTCAGTTTCCCTCAGGCATCCCCGCGCGGCAGATCGCGAGGAAATCCTCCGCGACCAGCGACGCGCCGCCGATCAGTCCGCCGTCGACGTCGGGCATCGCGAACAGCTCCCGCGCGTTCCCCGGCTTCACGCTACCGCCGTAGAGCAGCGGCAGCCTCGTGCCAACCGCCGCATCCGCCGCGCCGACCAGCGCGCGGATGAAAGCGTGCACGGCCTGCGCCTGGTCGGGGCTCGCGGTGCGCCCCGTCCCGATCGCCCAGACCGGCTCGTACGCGATTGCCGCATCGGCGAGCGCGCCGACGCCTGCACCATCGATGACCGCCCGCAGCTGCCGTCCGACCACCTCTTCGGTCGCGCCCTGTTCGCGCTCCTCGAGTGTTTCCCCCAGGCAGAGAATGGGTATCAGTCCCACCCGCTGCGCGGCGGCGAACTTCGCCGCGATCTGTGCGTCCCGCTCGCCGAACAGCGCGCGCCGCTCGGAGTGCCCGACGATCACGTAGCGGCACCCGAGATCCCGCAGCATCGCCCCCGACACCTCGCCGGTGAAGGCGCCCGAGTCGTGCTCGCTCAAGGTCTGCCCGCCCCACGCGACCGGCGAACCCGCGAGCGCGCTTGCCGCCTGTTGTAGGTAGGGGAACGGCACGCAGACCGCGATCTCCACGCCGGCGGCGCTCGACGCGCCGCCCTTGACCGCCTCCAGCAACCGCTGGTTGGAGGCCAGGCTGCCGTGCATCTTCCAGTTGCCCGCAACGAGCCGTGCGCGCATCGCCGCCCTGCCCGAGACAAAGCGTTGGATTCTAGCCGCGCAGGGGAAGTCCGGTCAATGAAAACCGTGACTTAGAGGGTGTCTCCGACGCCATCCGGGACGGCGGAAGAAGCGGAACGAGGGTCAGCTCGGCTCGACCAGATAGTTCCTCATCATGCCCAGGTCTTCGTGCTCGAGGATGTGGCAGTGATAGAGGTAGAGCCCGGTATGGTCCTCGAACTTCATCAGGGCCTTTACCCGTTCTCCGGGCATGACCAGTACAACGTCTTTTAGTCCTTCGTCCGTGAACCCTGCCCGCAGCCCCTCGTGCACCCTGTTCGATCTCGCACCGCCGGTGCGATCGAGCACCCTGAACTGCAGGTTGTGGACGTGGATGGGATGCGCCATGAGCATTCCGAAGGCCGCGTCATTGGCGAACTCCCACACCTCGGTGGTACCCAGCTTGACCTTCTCGTCGTCGGCGACGCCGTGCATGTCGTCGAATGAGCGCCCGTTGAGCATCACGCGGCCGCGCACCATCGACAACTGGACCTGCCGCGGCCGGTCACGGTTCCTGGAGTTCTTGATGTCGAGCAGCGGGAAGGAGGACAGACGCTTCGGCAACGCCGTCTTTCGCGTCGGCCCGCCCGCTACACGGAAGCGCGCGATCGGGCGCCCGCCCCGGGTCGGCGCAGCGCCGCTTTGCAGGTGCGTGACGACGTTCAGGCTGGGAGAAAACGATTCGGCGATCAAGTGAACCTCGTCGCCGGGTTGGCGCGCGCCGAAATCGAGCCACACGTCCGCGCGCTCGCCGATGGCGAGCGTCAGATGCCGCCGGACGACCGGCCGCTCGAGGAGGCCGCCGTCGGTGCCGATGAGCACGACCGGCTCGCCGCTGCTGAGGCTCAACCGGTAGAGCGTGGAATTCGAGCCGTTGAGCAGCCGCAGCCGGTAGGCGGTCCGCTCTACCCGGTGCCCGAAGTCCGGGCTGCCGTTCACCAGCACGCGCTCGCCGAGGAACCCCATCATCCGGTCCATCATGCCCCGGCCCAGGTAGACGAGCCGGTTGAGGGGGTCGAAGGTCCGGTCCTGGATGATGAGCGGAAGATCGTGCTCGCCCGAGGGCAGCCGCGCCGCGTCCTCCTCCTGGTCGCCGACGAGCAGGAACCCTGCGAGCCCGTGATAGACCTGGAACCCGGTGCGCCCGTGGGGATGGGGATGGAACCAGTAGGTGCCGGCGCGGTTGTCGACCGTGAACTCGTACACGTAGCGCTTCCCGGTGCCCACGGCGTACATCGGGTGACCGTCCATGCGCTGCACGATGTGCAGGCCGTGCCAATGCACGATCGACGCTTCGGGGAGCCGGTTGATGAAGTGGACGCGGACCTTCTGACCGCGCCGGGTGCGAATGACAGGGATGTATCCCGAGCCGGCGAGGAATTGGAGTGCCCCCGGATCGCCGCGAAGCACCCGGCCATCGAAGCGCCATACGCGGGTGGGGGCGCCAGGCAGAATCAAGACCTCGTCCACATTGGCGACCAGCTCGAGCTCGAGGTCGGGCTTGAAGTCGATCGTCGCTTCGGCCGGCGCCATTCCCGGCATCGCGATGGCCGTCCGGGCGCCGACGCCAAGGACGGTTGCCAGTCCACAGGCGCCAGCCTGCGTGAGAAAGCGGCGGCGACCGATCTCCGTAACTACGTGGTTCATGATCGTTCGTTTCTCGCCCAGGTTGCGGCTCAAGGGGGGGTCGCCCCGTCGGTCACGCTAATGCTTGTGAGAACCCGGATCGTGGGTCGCCCCGGTCCCATAACCCCGAAGCACGTCGTATCGCTTGATCTGCTCGGGGGCCAGGATCTCTGCCTCGGCAAGGTGTGCGTCCAGGTGAACCTGGCGCAACTGCCCCTGGAGCCGACCGATCTGCTCCAGCATGGCGGCGAGCTGTTCGCGCGTGATCCGGCGCGAAGCGAACAGCCGATCGAGCGTGGTCTCCTGATCCACCAGGGCCCTACCGAGACCGCGCGCGTCGGTTTCCATCCGCTTGAACAGCGCCTCGGTGCGGGCTTTCTGGTCCTGCGTCAGGTCGAGACGATCGGCGAGCTCCAGCACGTGAGCCGGGCCGGGGTAGCGGTTCAGCTCCGCCGTTTTCGCCAACCCCATTCCGCGCCCGGCGAGGAGATCCTGGACGTCGCCGTCGGAGAGGGACTTGATCGAGCGCAGCTCCTGCCCCGTGTACGGAGAGCGCACCGGCTCGTCAGCGAGCGCAAGCGACGCCAGTCCGAGCGAGTACAGCAGGATGCCGATGAAATTTCCGAGCACAAAGCCTCCTAGAACGCGTTCCGGTGTGCGAGGGGCGGGTCTCCCCGCCCCACCCGATGCCTGGTTAGTGCTTGTGCTCTTCGGCGGCAGGCGCGGAGCTCGAGCCCGGGCCGCTGTGCGGACCGCGGGACTGAGGCAGGGTGACGCCCTTGTCCTTGGCGCGCTTCTCCATCTCCGCGCGAGTCGCATCGGCGAGTGCCCGGCGCTCTTCGGGCGTGGCGGCGTTGCGCATCTTCTCGGCGAGCGCTTGCTGCTCTTCGGACGTCATCAGCTGGGCACCGCCCATCTGGCCGGCTGGGCCGCCGCCCATTCCACGGGGTCCCATGGCTCCCATCATGCTGTGGTCCATGCCGCCCATTCGGTGTCCCATGCCACCGCCCATCTGGTGGCCCATCCCGCCCTCCGTCTGATCCGGATTGGCGTAGGCGGCCGCGACTGCGAGGCCGAGGCCCACCGACGCGGCGGCGCCGAGTGCGATTCTGCGAAACTGTTTCACGGTCTGGTTCCTTTTCATGAGTTGGGGTCGCTGCTTCGATCGCTTCACGTTCGCGGGTGAGCCGCCACCGGAACGCGATCTGGGCTGAGCGCATTAGGCCGTGAGTTTGTAAGCAGGTTGTTTCGCGGGACCACGGTTTTTCTGTCGCAGCCTTGCAAGGGCGCCGACTGACAGGTTGCGTTGCAATTCGCTGGCATAGAATCGGCGCGAATCGCTATACCTGGCCACGATGACGGCGCAAGAGCACGTTCTGATCGTCGACGACGACGCGGAGATCCGGAACCTCCTGCGCGAGTACCTCCACGAGAACGGCTACCGCGTCACCGCGGCGGCCGACGGCAAGGGCCTGTGGACGGCGCTGAAGACGGCGCAGCCCGACCTCATCATCCTGGATCTGATGCTGCCCGGAGACGACGGCATCAGCCTTTGTCGTGCGCTCCGGGCGCGCTCCGACGTACCGATCATCATGCTGACCGCTCGCGGCGGCGACGCCGACCGGATCGTGGGGCTGGAGCTCGGCGCGGACGACTACGTCCCCAAGCCGTTCAATCCGCGCGAGCTGCTGGCGCGGGTGAAAAGCGTCCTGCGGCGCGCGAAGTCGTTGCCGCCGAATCTGCGGCGAGAGGAGGTGCGCTCGTTCCGGTTCGCCGGCTGGAGCCTCGACGTCGCGACGCGGAACCTGACCTCGCCCGAGGGCGTGGCGATTCCCTTGAGCGGCACGGAGTTCAGGCTGCTCAGGATCTTCCTGGACCATCCGAATCGCGTCCTGACCCGGGACCAGCTGGTCGAGCTCATGATGTCGCGCGAGGCCGGCCCGTTCGAGCGCGTCCTCGACGTGCAGATCAGCCGCCTGCGCCACCGGCTCGGCGAGGACGCGAAGGAGCCCGCGATCATCAAGACGGTTCGCAGCCAGGGGTACGTGCTGGCGGCGCACGTCGAGAGCGAGCGTTGATGCGCGTCGTGCCTCGGTCGCTCTTCGGCCGCCTGGTGCTGGTGTTGCTCGCCGGGCTGATCGTCGCGCAGCTCCTGAGCTTCGCGATCCACATGCACGAGCGCGGCGAGCTGCTGCTGCAGGCGAGCGGCGTCCGGTCGGCGCAGCGCGTCGCCGATGTCATCAGGCTGCTGGAGTCGGTGGGCCCGGCGGAGCGGCGCAGGATCGTGGACGTCCTGAGCGCGCCGCCGTTGATCATCAGCCTGGACAGAGGCCCGATCGCGCCGAGCGACCGCGGCGAAGCGGGGAGCACGCGCGCGGCGCTGTTCGGAGCGATGCTTCGCCGCTTTCTGGGCAGCGAATGGCCGGTCGAGGTGACGGTCGACGCAGTCGCACCCGCCGAGTCGTGGCGCATGCACGGCCCCGGAGGGCCCGGCAAGGGGGGGATGCGGATGCCCTTCGATTCGGGGATGCATTCGCCTGGACAGCCGGCGTTGTCGTTCGTCTCCCAGGTGCGCCTGCGGGACGGGACGCTCGTCACCTTCGACTCGCGGGTGCCGCAGGAGACCGCGAGCTGGCCGTATCGAGTGCTCCTGAGCCTCGCGGTGCTGCTCGCGGCGGTGGTCGTACTGTCGCTGGTGGCCGTGCGCTGGGCCACGCGCCCGCTCAACGCGTTTGCCGACGCGGCCAAGGAATTGGGGCGGAACATCGACCGGCCGCCGCTGGCGGAGGCCGGGCCGACGGAAGTCGTGCGCGCCGCGCATGCTCTCAACACCATGCAGGCCCGGTTGATCTCCTACATTCGCGAGCGCACCGGGCTCTTTGCTGCCATGTCGCACGATCTCAAGACCCCGATCACGCGGCTGCGCTTGCGGGCGGAGCTGCTCAAGGATCCGGAGCTCAAGGTCAAGTTCACCCGCGACCTCGAGGAAATGGAGTCCATGGTCGGGACCACGCTCGACTTCCTGGAGGGTGTCGAGGGGGTCGAGTCGTCGGTCCCGGTGGACATGACGGCGTTGCTGGAAAGCCTCCAGGCGGACCTGTCCGAGACGGGGGGACAGGTGAGGCTCGAGGGCAAACCGATCAAGCCCTACTTCGGCAGGCCGGCGGCGCTCAAGCGGTGTCTCGGCAATCTTCTCGACAACGCGATCAAGTACGGCGGATCCGCGTCAGTCAAGGTGCACGATAACGATGATCGGCTGGAGATCAGGATTCAGGACGAAGGTCCGGGGATTCCGCCCTCAGACATCGAGAAAGTATTCGAACCGTTCTACCGCCTGGACGCGTCCCGGAGCCGGGAGACAGGGGGAACGGGGCTCGGCCTGGCGATCGCGAGAAGCATCGCCCAAGCCCACGGCGGCCGACTGACGCTCGAGAATCGCGCGGAGGGCGGGTTGGAGGCCAGGCTGACGCTGCCTCGCTAGGCGGCGCCCCCCCCACGCGACTCAGGGGAGCACGAACACCGGCGCGAAGCCGCCGCCGACGGAGCGGAAGTTGGTCGTCTGGCCCCGCCACAGCCGCGCGGCGAGGAGTTGGACCTCGCCCGCATACGCGTAGTTGCGGACGTCGAACTTGAGCGGCATGTCCTCCTCGGCGAGGGCGATCCGCTCGGCCGGCGGGACGAGCGACTGCGCGACGTAGCCGCCGGCGAGGATCTCTTCGAACACGCGCCGCGTCAGCTTGTCGCCGCGGTACGCACCGCGGCTGCCGTAGCCGGCGTAGGGCTTGAAGAAAAGCCGCTTGCGTTCCGCCCACAGCCGCTCGGCTTCTCCGGCCCGCACGGCCTCGGTCCGAGGGATCGCGGCGACGAGCGTCTCGATCGTCGCAGACGACGCACCGAAGCGGCGGAGCGCAGTCTCTTCTCCAAGCAGCGCGAGGTTGCGCTTGTCGGCAAAGAGCGCGTGCGCCCTCGGGTGAGGTGTGATGACCGCGGCGCGGTCCAGATATGCGGCGCGAAGCCCGGCGTGCCCGGGGGCCTGGAGCGCAAAGTCGGTCAGGCGGTTGTAGACGAGGTCGATCGGCTCGCCGTCCACGCGCAGCGCGCCGCCTTGGTAGTCAAGCGCGGCGGGGTCGACGGTGAAGGCGCGTAGCCCGAACCGCTCGAACAGGCGCGCGAACAGGAGGAACTCCGCGTACAGGTACTGGCCGGGCGGGTCGTCGTCGACGATCGCGACCGTACGCGGTGCGCCGTCGCGCCCTGCAACTCGCCACTCCGCCAGGAACATCTCCCATAGCCGGCGCTCGAGTCCCGCCAGGGACTGCTGATCGTGCATGACGGCGCGCACTTCCTGGCAGCACGCGCGTTGCGCCTCGGCGAGCGTCCCCGCGAGCAGCGCGCCGCCGGCGTTCGTGTTGATCTCGATGAGCTTCGGGCCGTCGACCGAAACGTGAAAGTCGAGTCCCAGGAAGACCCCGCGGGTGCCCGGGTCATGGCGCGCGATCTCCGGCGCGTACGCGAGGGCGGCCTCGCGGTAGGCGGGGAGCGAGACCACGGTCTCCACCGCCGCGGTCACCGCGGCCATGCGGTTGGCGTGCGCGCGACCGATGAACACGGGCAGCGCGGAGAAGAGATGCGGATGCGTTTCGGCGAGAGTGGCGGGCAGGCGGTCGGCGTCGAGCCGGCGCTCCATCTCGTCGCGCAACGCTGCAAGGTCGACGCTCGCGCAGCGGCAGGCCTGGTTCCAGGCATCGGCGACCGACCCGCGCTGTGGCTCGGGTGGCGCACAGCGCTCCGCGACCACCGGTGCGAGTTCGTTGGGACGGTTGACAGCGACTGTCATTTCAACGATTATTTAAGCATGAAAATGGACTCCGCGACAAGAGCCCTGTCCGCGCTCTCGCACGCGCATCGCCTTGCCGCGTTCCGCCTCCTCGTCCAGGCCGGGCCGGAGGGCCTGCCGGCTGGCGAGATCGCCTCGGCGCTCGGCATCAGCCCCCCGGCCTTGTCGTTCCACTTGTCGCAGCTCTCGACCACCGGCCTCGTCCGGACCAAGCACGCCGGCCGGTTCGTCTACTACCGCGCCGACTTCGATGCGATGAACGCACTGCTTGCGTTCCTCACCGAGAACTGCTGCGGCGGCAATCCCTGCACCCCGGCGCCGCGGCTCGGTGCGTCGAAGCGGCGGAGGCTCGTCGAGTCTTGAACCGAGTGAGGAACGCGGCGTTGCATCCGCCGGTATCGCAAAACCGCCCCGGTGAGGAGTGAAGATGGCCACGCATCCGCTCAACGTCCTTTTCCTCTGCACTCACAACTCGGCGCGGAGCGTGCTCGCCGAGGTTCTCCTGAACAAAAGGGGGCAGGGCCGGTTCAGAGCGTTCAGCGCGGGCAGCCATGCGTCGGGCCGGATCAATCCCTTCGCGCTCGAGCTGCTCGAACGGAACCGGCTGCCGACCGAGGGGCTGCGCAGCAAGAACTGGGATGAGTTCGCGCGTCCGGGCGCCCCGCCGCTCGACTTCGTGTTCACCGTGTGCGATCAGGCGGCGGGCGAGGTGTGCCCGATCTGGCCCGGCCAGCCGATGACCGCGCACTGGGGCATCGAGGACCCGTCCGCCGTTCAAGGAACGGACGAAGAGAAGCGCAAGGCCTTCTTCAAGGCTTACAACCAGCTTCAGAACCGGCTCTCGATCTTCGTGAGCCTGCCGCTCGAGAAGCTCGACCGGCTCGCCCTCAAGAGCAAGCTCGACGAGATCGGGCGCCTGCGCGAGCGGGGCGAGTAGGCCGATGTCCTCCTCGGCTCAGGCTGCAACCGCCGCGACCCGAGACGTCGCCCCCGCGATCGGGTTCTTCGAGCGCTGGCTCAGCGTGTGGGTCTTCCTCTGCATCGTCGCCGGCATCGTCCTGGGCCAGTTCTTTCCGACCCCGATCCAGGCGCTCGGGCGCATGGAGATCGCGAAGGTCAACGTCCCGGTCGGGCTGCTCATCTGGGTGATGATCATTCCGATGCTCCTGAAGATCGACTTCGGCGCGCTCCACCAGGTGCGAGCCCATTGGCGCGGCATGGCCGTGACCGTCGGGGTCAACTGGCTGGTGAAACCGTTCTCGATGGCGTTGCTCGGCTGGGTCTTCATCCGCAACGTCTTCGCGCCGTATCTGCCCGCGGACCAGCTCGACAGCTACATCGCCGGCCTCATCCTGCTCGCTGCGGCGCCCTGCACCGCGATGGTGTTCGTCTGGAGCCAGCTCTCGCGCGGCGATCCGTACTTCACGCTGAGCCAGGTGGCGCTGAACGACACGATCATGATTTTCGCGTTCGCGCCGATCGTCGGGCTGTTGCTCGGGTTGTCGGCGATCACGGTTCCCTGGGACACGCTGTTCGTGTCGGTCGTACTCTACATCGTGATCCCGGTGATCATCGCGCAGGCTTGGCGCAAGATCCTGCTCTCGGGCGGTGAGGCGCGACTCCAGGGGACGCTGAGGCGCATCCAGCCCTTCTCGGTCGGCGCGTTGCTCGTGACCCTGGTCTTGCTGTTCGCCTTCCAGGGCGAACAGATCCTCGATCAACCCCTGGTCATCGCGATCCTCGCCGTGCCGATCGTCATCCAGGTCTACTTCAACTCGGCGCTGGCGTACGTTCTCAACCGCCGTCTCGGCGTCGCCCACTGCGTGGCCGGACCGTCGGCATTGATCGGCGCGAGCAACTTCTTCGAGCTGGCGGTCGCGGCAGCGATCAGCCTGTTCGGGTTCAACTCCGGCGCTGCGCTCGCGACCGTCGTCGGCGTTCTGATCGAGGTCCCGGTGATGTTGTCCGTGGTGAGGATCGTGAACGCTAGCCAGCGTTGGTACGAGCGGCGCCCGACCGCGGGCCGGTGAGGCCGTCAGCGCGGTGGCGAGCGCGCCATATGCCTCAGCCCTAGCCAACAGAAAGCGGGCGCCGCGAGGGTGCCCGGACTCCACCGAAGGAGGAGAAAGACTCAGACCCGGTCGTAGCGCCCCCCCTTGCGAAGGGGCATCGATGAGAACGGCCGCTCTCGCGGCCGTTCTCAAGGTGCCCCGTAAAACTTCAGCCGAATCGCCCGGTAATGTAGTCCTCGGTCTGCTTCTTCTTCGGCTTGATGAAGATCGTGTCGGTGACGTCGAACTCGATCAGCTCGCCGAGGTACATGTAGGCGGTGTAGTCCGACACGCGCGCCGCCTGCTGCATGTTGTGGGTGACGATCAGGATCGTCACCTTGTGCTTGAGGTCCGTGATCAGCTCCTCGATGCTCGCGGTGGCGATCGGGTCGAGCGCCGAGGTCGGCTCGTCGAAGAGCAGGATCTCCGGATCGGTCGCGAGCGCCCGCGCGATGCACAGTCGCTGCTGCTGGCCGCCCGAAAGGTTGAAGGCGAGGTCGTCGAGGCGGTCCTTGACCTCGTCCCAGAGCGCGGCACCGCGCAGCGCCTGCTCCACCTTCTCCTCGATCATCCGCTTGTTGCGCTCGCCCCGCACCCGCAGCCCGTACGCGACGTTCTCGTAGAGCGACTTCGGGAACGGATTCGGCTTCTGGAACACCATGCTGATGCGCATGCGGACCTCGATCGGGTCGACCTCCTTGCTGAGGAGATTGGTGTCGTCGGGATAGAGGCGGATGTCGCCCTCGTAGCGGTTGCCGGGATACAGGTCGTGCATGCGGTTGAAGCAGCGCAGGAAAGTCGATTTGCCGCAGCCCGAGGGTCCGATCAGCGCCGTGACCTTCTTGTCGTGCACCGGCATGTTGAGCGTCTTCAACGCATGGAAATCGCTGTAATAGAAGCTGAGGTTCCTCACCTCCGCCTTGACGGCGACGGCGGTCTCGGGCGCTGTCACGGTGTTCGTCCCCCCTTGTCCCTTACCACTTGATCTTCTTGCGCAGGCGGTACCGCAGCCAGATCGCCAGCCCGTTCATCGCCAGCGTCATCAGCACCAGCACGAACCCGGCGGCTGCGGCGTTCACGAGGAACGCCGCTTCCGGCCGCGAGGTCCAATTGAACATCTGGATCGGCATGACCGTGAACGGCGACAGCAGCCACTCGAAGCTCACGAACGGGGGCGCCGCCTGCACCGGGCTCGCCGGCAGGAACGCGATGAACGTCAGCGCGCCGATGGTGATGATCGGCGCGGTCTCGCCGATCGCCCTCGCCATGCCGATAATGACGCCGGTGAGGATCCCGGCCGACGAGTAGGGAATGATGTGGTGCTGTACGGTCTGCCACTGGGTGGCCCCGAGCGCGTAGGAACCCTCGCGGATCGCCTGCGGGATCCCGCGAATCGCCTCCCGGGTGGCGACGATGACGACCGGCAGAATGAGCAGCGCCAGCGTCAGCCCCGCCGACAGAATGCTCTGCCCGAACCCGAACTGGTAGACGAACAGGCCGAGCGCGAGGAGGCCATACACGATCGACGGCACTCCCGCAAGGTTGGTGATGTTGATCTCGATGACGTCGGTGACCCAGTTCTTCGGCGCGTACTCCTCGAGATAGACGCCGGCCGCGACCCCGAGCGGCACCGCGAAGAACGCCGTCACCATCATCACCAGCGTCGAGCCGACCCATGCCGAGAGGATCCCCGCCTGTGACGCGCGTCGCGAGGGGAACGAAGTGAAGAACTCGAGATCCAGTCGGGGGACGCCCTTGATCGCCATGTCGACGAACAGCGCCGTGAACGTCAGCACGCCGATCATCAGGGCGAGGAGCCCGATCAGCCCGAAGATGAAGTCCCACCGCTTGTGCTTGGCGATGAGCTCGCGGATGACGGAGATGTCGTGCGAGTGCGAGACGGGCGGGGCGACAGCAGCCATGTTCAGTACACCTCCCTGAACCGCTTGCGCAGCGCGTGGCCGAGGATGTTGAAGACGAGCGTCAACAGCATCAGGGTCAGTCCCGCCGCGAAGATCGTTTGGTACCCGACCGAGCCGTGCGGCAGGTCGCCGAGCGCGACCTGGACGATGTACGCGGTGATCGTCGCCGCGGGCTCGAGCGGGTTGAACGTCAAGCTCGGCTGCATCCCCGCGGCGACCGCGAGGATCATCGTTTCCCCGACGGCGCGCGAGATGCCGAGGATGTACGCCGAGGCGATCCCGGAGATGGCCGCCGGCACGACGACCTTGACCGCGGTCTGGTAGCGGGTTGCGCCCATCGCGTACGAGCCCTCGCGCAAGCTCATGGGCACGGCGCGCATCGCATCCTCGCTGATCGAGCTCACGTAGGGGATGATCATGATCCCCATCACGAGGCCGGCCGAGAGCAGGTTGAAGCCGGGCAGTTCGGGATAGATCGCTTGCAGGATCGGCGTGACGAACAGCAGCGCAAAGTATCCGTAGACGATCGTCGGTACCCCGCCCAGCAGCTCGAGGAAGGGTTTCGCGACCTCGCGGAGCTTGAACGGCGCGAACTCGGAGAGGTAGATCGCGATGATCGTCCCGAGAGGGATCGCCACCGACAGCGCCACCAACGAGCTCGTGATCGTGCCCGACAGCAGCACCATGATCCCGAAATGGGCGTCGTCGAAGAGCGGCGTCCATTGGGTGTCGGTCAGGAAGTCCCAGATCGGGACGTGCCGGAAGAACTGGACCGACTCGCTGACCAGAACGTAGACGATGCCGATCGTCACGAACACCGACACGCTCGCCGCCGCGAACAGCACGAACTCGATCAGCTTCTCGCGCCAGATGCGGCTGCGGCGCTGGGCGAGGCGGGCGCTGGTCAGCCCTTGGGCCATCACGGTGGTGGAAGCGGAGCCGCTCGGTGCCACGGCTGACATCGTTCTCTGTCTCCCCCGAAGTGTAGCCGACCGGGTTTCAAGACGCCGACGGGGAGGGGTGGCCCCTCCCCGTCGGCCCGTTTGCGGTGGCGCGTCAGAGCTTGGCTTCGCGCTTCAGCAGGTCGTCCACCTTGACCCCGACTTCGGGCGTGCCCCCGAAGCCGGTGCCCAGCTTCTTGGCCGCGAAGTTCCGCATCGCCTGGTCGTAGTGCGCCGTGTCGAGCGGGACGTAGCCGACCTCCTTGGTGAGCTTCGGCGCGTTCTTGAGGTAGAACTCGACGAACTCCTTGACCTCGGGCCGCGCCATCGACTTCTCGCTCACGTAGATGAAGATCGGGCGCGCGAGTGGCTGGTAGGTCCCGTCCATCACCGTCTCGAGCGAAGGCGAAACGCCCTTGCTGGCTCCCTTGTTGATGATCGGGACCGCCTTGAGCTTGTCCTTGTTCTCGGCGTAATACGCCATGCCGAAGTAGCCGAGCGCGTACTTGTCGCGCGCTACCCCTTGCACCAGGACGTTGTCGTCCTCGGACGCGGTGAAGTCGCCGCGGCTCGCCTTCTCCTTGCCGTTGATCGCGTCGGTGAAGTAGTCGAACGTCCCGGAATCGGCACCCGGGCCGAACAGCTTGAGCGGCGCGTCCGGCCAGCTCGCGTTTACCTGATTCCACTTGGTGACCTTGCCTTGTGCGCCCGGCTCCCACATCTTCTTCAGCTCCTCGACCGTGACGCTCTTCAGCCAGTCGTTGTTCTTGTTCACCACCACGGTGAGCGCGTCGAAGGCCACCGGCAGCTCGACGTACTTGATGCCTTGCTTGGCGCAGGCCTCCATCTCCTTCTTGAGGATCGGACGCGAGGCGTCGGAGACGTCGGTCTCGCCACGGCAGAACTTCTTGAACCCGCCACCCGTCCCGGAGATGCCGACGGTGACCTTGATTGCCCCCTTCTTCGCCTTCTGGAACTCCTCGGCGACCGCCTCGGTGATCGGAAACACGGTGCTCGAGCCGTCGACCTTGACGATCTGGGCAGTCGCCACCGGCGCAGCCGCCACGCTTCCGAGCACGGCAGCGACCGCCGCGTAGACCTTGAGTTGGTTCATTGAGACTCTCCTCATGTAGGAACGGCACGCCGGAGCGTGACGCAGGAGAGTCTAGGACCTGCCTGTTACAGTGACGTTACAGGCCCCGCCGCGTGAATTTCGCCCGGTCGGCGGGGCTCAGGCCGCCGCCGCCGCAGCCTGCTCGACGCTCGCGGCAAGCTCGGCGGCGATCGCGACGACTTCCGCCTCGTCCTCGCCCTCGACCATGACGCGCAGCACGGGCTCCGTGCCGGACGCCCGCAGGAGCAAGCGACCGCGCTCGCCGAGGCGCCGCTCGGCGGCGGCGCGGGCATGCTCGATCGCCGGGTTGCGCTGCCAGTCGAAGCCGCGCGCGACGCGGACGTTGATGAGCTTCTGCGGGAAGAGCCGGAGCTTGCCGGCCAGATCCCCGAGACCCTTCCCCTCCTCCCGGATCGCGGCGAGGACCTGCAGCGCCGAGACGATGCCGTCGCCGGTGGTGTGGCGGTCGAGGCAGATGATGTGGCCGGAGTTCTCGCCGCCGAGATCCCACCCCCGCTCCTGCATCAGCTCCAGCACGTACCGGTCGCCGACCTTGGCCCGCGCGAAGCCGATGCCGAGCGCACCGAGCGCGCGCTCGAGCGCGAGGTTGGTCATCAGCGTGCCGACGACGCCGGCGACCCGACCCGCCTTGGCGCGCCGGGAGGCAATGACGTAGAGGAGCTGGTCGCCGTCGTAGGTCGCGCCCGACCCATCGGCCATGAGCACCCGGTCGCCGTCGCCGTCGAGCGCCACCCCGACGTCGGCGCGATGCTGCCGCACGGCGGCGACCAGCGACGCGGGATGCGTCGCCCCGACCTGGTCGTTGATGTTGAACCCGTCAGGCTCGTCCGCGATCGCGACCACGTCGGCGCCGAGCTCGTGGAAGACGTGGGGCGCGACGTGGTAGCCCGCGCCGTGGGCGCAGTCGACGACGATCCGCAAGCCCCGCAGGTCGAGCGAGTTGGGATAGGTGCTCTTGCAGAACTCGATGTAGCGGCCCGCGGCGTCGTCGACGCGGAAGGCCTTGCCCAGCTCGGCCGGGCCGCGGCACACCAGGGGGCGGTCGAGCGCCGCTTCGATGGCCTCCTCGACTGCGTCGGGGAGCTTCCCGCCGTCGGCCGAGAAGAACTTGATGCCGTTGTCCGGATACGGGTTGTGCGACGCGCTGATCACGATCCCGGCCGAGAGGCGCAGCGCGCGGGTGAGGTAGGCGACCGCGGGCGTGGGCATCGGCCCGCACAGCATCACATCGACGCCGGCGGCGGAGAAGCCGGACTCGAGCGCGGCCTCGAGCATGTAGCCCGAGATCCGCGTGTCCTTGCCGATCAGCACGTTCGGACGCGCGTCGTCCGAGCGTCCGCGCGCCAGCACCTCGCCGGCCGCGAACCCGAGGCGCAGGACGAACTCGGGCGTGATCGGCGCCTCGCCCACGCGGCCGCGCACCCCGTCGGTGCCGAAGTACTTTCTGCTCAACGGACTCCCCTCGCGCATCTCGCGCATCGGGATTCGCCCTTGGGGCGGCCCGGCGGGCTCATGAGGCGCTTTCGACCGCCGCTAGGACGGCGAGCGCGTCGCGCGTCGCCGCCACGTCGTGGACCCGCACCATTCTAGCGCCGCGCTGCACCGCAAGGAGCGCCGCGGCGAGGCTGCCCGCGAGTCGATCCTCCGCCGGCCGTCCGGTGATGCGCCCCAGGCTGGACTTGCGCGACCAGCCGGCGAGCACGGGAAACCCGAGCGCGGCGATGTCGTCGAGCCGCGCGAGCAGCGCCAGATTGTGGTCGACGGTCTTCCCGAACCCGAAGCCCGGATCCAGCACGATGCGTTCGCGCGCCATGCCCGCGGCGCAGCAGGCTGCCGCGCGCGCCGCGAGGAAATCCCGCACTTCGGCGACGACGTCCGCATACACCGGCTCCGCCTGCATCGTCCTCGGGCGCCCCTGCATGTGCATCAGGCACACTGCGGCCTCCGACCGCGCAATGGTGGCGAGCGCCCCGGGCGACGCGAGCGCGGTAATGTCGTTGATCATCGCCGCGCCGTGCTCGAGGACCGCCCGCATCACTTCGGGCTTCGCGGTGTCGACCGAGATCGGGACGCCGACCTCCCGCAACCCGTCGAGCACGGGCAGCACTCGCCGCAGCTCCTCGTCGGGGGCAACGGGATCGGCCCCCGGCCGGCTGGACTCGCCCCCGACGTCGAGGAGATCCGCGCCCTCCTCGACCAGGCGGCGCGCGTGCTCGATCGCCGTTCGCGCGTCCGCGTGTCGGCCACCGTCGTAGAAGGAGTCGGGCGTGACGTTCACGACGCCCATGATCAGCGGCCGGGCGAGCGACAAAGCAAAACGGCCGCACCGGAGAGTGCGGCCGTTGGGCGATGAGGCGTGAGCAGTCAGCGGTGAGGAGCCCAAGCCGAGCGTCGCTCGCTCCGTCGCCGCTCGCCGCGGTAACCCGTCAGGCCGCCGCGGCCGGCGCGGGCGCGCCGGGTGCATCGGTCTTCGGCGGCTGCGGCGGCGCCTGAACCGGCTTCGGCGGCCGCGGCGGCAGGCCCGCCATGATGTCGTTGAGCTGGTCGGCGTCGAGTGTCTCGAGCTCGAGCAGCGCGCGCGCCATCGCCTCGACCTTGTCGCGGTTCGTCTCGAGCAGCCGCCGGGCGTGCGTGTACTGCTCGTCGACGACGCGCCGGATCTCGGCGTCGACCTTCTGCAGCGTCGCCTCGGACACGTTCTTGTGCGTGGTGATCGAGCGGCCGAGGAAGATCTCGCCCTCGTTCTCGCCGTACACCATCGGCCCGAGGAGGTCCGACATGCCCCACTGCGTGACCATCCGCCGCGCGATGTCGGTTGCGCGCTCGAAGTCGTTCGCCGCGCCGGTGGTCATCTGGTTCATGAACAGCTCTTCGGCGATCCGGCCGCCGAACAGCACCGCGATCATGTTGAGCAGCCGCTCCCGGTCCTGGCTGTAGCGGTCCTGCTCGGGCAGCTGCATGGTGACGCCGAGCGCACGGCCGCGCGGAATGATGGTGACCTTGTGCACCGGGTCGGTCTTCGGCAGCAGCTTCGCCACGACCGCGTGGCCGGACTCGTGGTACGCCGTGTTCTTGCGCTCCTCCTCGGGCATGACCATCGACCGGCGCTCGGCGCCCATGATGATCTTGTCCTTGGCGCGCTCGAAGTCGTCCATGTCGACGAGGCGCTTGTTCCCGCGTGCCGCGAAGAGGGCCGCCTCGTTCACGAGGTTCGCGAGGTCGGCGCCCGAGAAGCCGGGCGTCCCGCGCGCGAGGATGTCGGCCTTGACGTCCGGGGCGAGCGGGACTTTCCGCATGTGCACCAGCAGGATCTGCTCGCGGCCGCGGATGTCGGGCAGCGGCACGACCACCTGCCGGTCGAACCGGCCCGGCCGCAGCAGCGCCGGGTCGAGCACGTCGGGCCGGTTGGTCGCCGCAATGACGATCACGCCGGTCGTGCCCTCGAAGCCGTCCATCTCGACCAGCAGCTGGTTCAGCGTCTGCTCGCGCTCGTCGTTGCCGCCGCCGAGGCCGGCGCCGCGCTGGCGGCCGACCGCGTCGATCTCGTCGATGAACACGATGCACGGCGCGTGCTTCTTCGCCTGGTCGAACATGTCGCGCACCCGCGCCGCGCCGACGCCGACGAACATCTCCACGAAGTCCGAGCCCGAGATCGAGAAGAACGGCACCTTCGCCTCGCCGGCGATCGCGCGCGCGAGCAGCGTCTTGCCGGTGCCGGGGCTGCCGACCATGAGCACGCCCTTCGGGATCCGGCCGCCGAGCTTCTGGAACTTCGACGGATCGCGCAGGAAGTCGACGAGCTCCGCCACGTCCTCCTTGGCCTCGTCGCAGCCGGCGACGTCGGCGAAGGTGACGGTGTTGTTCGACTCGTCGAGCATGCGGGCGCGCGACTTGCCGAAGCTGAACGCGCCGCCGCGCCCGCCGCCCTGCATCTGGCGCATGAAGAAGATCCACACCCCGATGAGGAGCAGCATCGGGAACCAGCTGACGAAGATGTTCATGAGGAGCGAGGGCTCCTCCTCGGGCTTCGCCTCGACCTTGACGCCGTACTTCAGCAGGTCGTTGATGAGCCAGATGTCGCCGGGCGAGTAGCTCGTGACGCGCTTATCCTCGGTCGTCACCCCCTTGAGCATGCGGCCCTCGATGGTGACACTCTTGATCTTGCCCGCCTTGACCTCCTCGACGAACACCGAGTAGGGCATCGGCGCCTGGGCGCTCGAGCGGGTATTGAACTGGTTGAAGACCGTCATCAGGACGAGCCCGATGACGAGCCAGATGACCAGGTTCTTGACGAGATTGTTCAACGCTGCTCCTCGACTGCTGCTGCTCGCGCCGGGCGCGCGGAAGTTACGGATTTTACGCCCAAAGCCCGGGGGTGGGCACAAGGAAACCTGTCGCAAATTCCCGACGGTGAGCGGGGGTTTCGAAGGATTCGCCGGCGCGAATCCGAGCCCGCCAAGGGATGGGGTGGGACCCTTCCCTTCCCACCTTGCCCGAGGCGATGCAGCGCCTCGGGCTGGCTAGGGCCGTCAGGCCATTTCTGCTCAGCGGCGTGGCCCCCGCGCCAGCAGATACATCTCGGTCGAGCGGCTGCGGGAGGCCTCGGGTTTCCGCGAGACGACCCGCTCGAAGCCCGCCCGGACCTGCCTGAGGAGCGCGGGAAACCCGACGCCCTGAAAGGTCTTGACCAGCAGCGCGCCGCCGGGGTTCAGGTGCGCGGCCGCGAACTCGACCGCCCGCTCGGCGAGCGCGATGCTCCGCGCCTGATCGGTCGCCGCCACCCCCGTTAGATTGGGCGAAAGATCCGAAAGCACAAGGTCGACGGGCCGCCCGCCCAGCACCCGCTCGAGCTCCCGGAGCACCGGCTCCTCGGTGAAGTCGCCGCGGACGAAGGTCACGCCGGGAAGCGGGGACATGTCCAGGACGTCGATGGCCACGACCCGGCCCCGGGCACCGGTTTTCTCCGCCGCCACTTGCGACCACCCGCCCGGCGCGGCCCCCAGATCGACGACGGTCTGCCCCGCGGCGAACAACCGGTCCCGCGCGTCGATCTCGATGAGCTTGAAGGCGGCCCGCGAACGGTACCCGAGCGCCTTGGCCCGCTGCACGTACGGGTCGGTGACGTGCCGCTGCATCCAGCTCCGACTGGTCTTGGAGCGCGTCACCTGCCTAGAATGAGCCGCCGAAAGGAACCCAGGTGCAAAAACAGCTTACGCCCGCCGAGCGCCAGGCGCTCAAAGGTCGCGCCCACCGGCTGCGCCCCGTCGTGCTCGTCGGCGGGGACGGTCTGACGCCACCGGTGGTGGCCGAGGTCGACCGCGCACTGGAGGCCCACGAGCTCATCAAGATCCGGGTCATGGGCGAGGACCGCGACGCCCGTGAGCGGCTCCTGGGGGAGGTCTGCGCCGCGACCGACGCCACGCCGATCCAGCACATCGGCAGGATCCTGGTCATTTATCGCGAGCAGCCGGAAAAGCCGGTGCCGAAGGCACCGCCCGCTCGGCGCCCCGCGCCTCGGCGCAAGCCCGAGCGGCGCGCCCGGACGCCCGGACCCTCGCGAACCCCCCCGCCCCGGCGGGGGAAGCTCCGTCCACGTTGACCGCTTTGTCTTCGTCCGCGTCGAGCGTCGCGCCGCTTGCGACGCTCCAACGCGGACAGTTATCCCGTCCTCGCGGCGCCGGGCGCCGCGAGGACGGGATAACTAGTCGTAGCGGACGTTCACGATCTCGAACGCCCGGACCCCGCCCGGGGTCTGCACCTCGACCTGGTCGCCCGGATACTTCCCGATGAGCGCGCGGGCGATCGGCGAGGTGATCGAGAGCTTGCCCTGCTTGATGTCGGCCTCGTCCTCGCCGACGATCTGGTAGGTGACGACGTCGCTCGAGGTCACGTCCTCGAGCTCCACCGTCGAGCCGAACACGCACCGCCCGTCGGCGTCGACCAGTTTGGGGTCGATCACCATCGCGTTGGCGAGCTTCGCCTCCACCTCCGAGATGCGGCCCTCGATGAAGCCCTGCCGCTCCTTCGCCGCGGCGTACTCCGCGTTCTCCGACAGGTCGCCGTGCGTGCGCGCGTCCGCGATCGCCGTGATGATCGCGGGCCGCTCGACGGTCTTCAGCCGGTGCAGCTCTTCCTTGAGCTGCTTCACGCCGGTCAGGGTCAGCGGGATCTTGGCCATATCCGCAGCGCCATGAATGACTTAGGGGATCGGCAGGGGGTGTTCCCCCCTGGTTTCGGCTTGTGCCAAAAGCGAACCCCCGGGCGAACCGGGGGCCTTCTAGGGGCGATGTTAAGCGGCCTCGAGGCGCCGGTGCAAGCCCTGCAGGTCGTAGGGGACCAATGCCTCCACGTGGCGGAGGCCCGCGCAGGCGGCCCGGGCGCCGTCGATCGTGGTGTAGTAGGTGACCCGCTGCTGCACGGCGGTCGTGCGGATCGAGCGCGAATCCGCGATCGCGGTCCGTCGCTCGTCGACCGTGTTCACGATCAGGTCGAGCTCCCCGTTCTTGATCATGTCGACCACGTGGGGCCGGCCCTCGGTGACCTTGTTGACGGTCGCCACCGGCAGCCCCGCCGCGCGAAGCGCCGCGGCCGTGCCGCGCGTCGCGACCAGCGCGAAGCCGAGCTCGTGCAGGCCCCGCGCGACCTCCACCGCCGCCGGCTTGTCCGCGTCGCGGACGCTGACGAAGGCCCTCCCGCCCTTGGGCAGCCGGACGCCCGCGGCGAGCTGGGACTTCACGAACGCCTCCCCGAACGTCGTGCCGACGCCCATCACCTCCCCGGTCGACTTCATCTCCGGGCCGAGGATCGTGTCGACGCCGGGGAACTTGATGAACGGGAACACCGCCTCCTTCACCGCGAAGTACGGCGGCACCACCTCGCGGCGCACGCCCTGCGCGTCCAGCAGCTTCCCGACCATGCACCGCGCGGCGATCTTGGCGAGCGCGAGCCCGGTCGCCTTCGACACGTAGGGCACCGTCCGCGAGGCGCGCGGATTGACCTCGAGCACGTAGACCCTGTCCCCCTGGATCGCGTACTGGACGTTCATCAGCCCGACGACGTTCAGGGCGGTCGCGAGCACGGTCGTCTGCCGGCGCAGCTCGTCCTGGATCGCCGGCGCCAGCGAGAACGGCGGCAGGGAGCACGCCGAATCCCCGGAGTGCACGCCCGCCTGCTCGATGTGCTCCATGATCCCGCCGATGAGGACCCGGCGGCCGTCGCTCACCGCGTCGACGTCGACCTCGATGGCGTCGTTCAGGAACCGGTCGAGCAGGACCGGCGAGTCGTTCGAGACCTTCACCGCCTCACGCATGTAGCGCTCGAGATCCCGCTGCTCGTGCACGATCTCCATGGCGCGTCCGCCGAGCACGTAGCTCGGCCGCACGACCAGCGGGTAGCCGATCTCCTGGGCCGCCGCGAGCGCCTCGCGTTCAGTGCGCGCGGTGCGGTTCGGCGGCTGCTTCAGCGCCAGCTCGTGCAGCAGCTTCTGGAACCGCTCGCGGTCCTCGGCGACGTCGATCATGTCCGGCGAGGTGCCGATGATCGGAACGCCCGCGCGCTCCAGGTCGCGCGCCAGCTTGAGCGGCGTCTGACCGCCGTACTGGACGATCACCCCGAGCGGCTGCTCCTTCGCCACGATCTCGAGCACGTCCTCGAGCGTCAGCGGCTCGAAGTAGAGCCGGTCGGAGGTGTCGTAGTCGGTCGAGACGGTCTCCGGGTTGCAGTTGACCATGATGGTCTCGAACCCATCCTCGCGCAGCGCAAAGGCCGCGTGCACGCAGCAGTAGTCGAACTCGATCCCCTGCCCGATGCGGTTCGGGCCGCCGCCGAGGACCATGATCTTCCTGCGGTCGGTCGGGGCGGCCTCGCACTCCTCCTCGTAGGTCGAGTACAGGTAGGCGGTCGTGGTCGCGAACTCGGCGGCGCAGGTGTCGACCCGCTTGAACACGGGGCGCACCCCGAGCGCGACGCGCCGGGCACGGACGGCGTCGCCGGTCGCGCCGAGCAGCCTTGCGAGCCGCCGGTCGGAGAATCCGCAGCGCTTGAGCTCGAGGAGCTCCGGTCCCGAGAGGGAGGCGAGCGTCCGCCCCCCGAGCGCCTGCTCGCGGTGCACGAGATCCTCGATCTCGGCCAGGAACCACGGGTCGATCTGGGTCGCGCGCCGGACCTGCTCCACCGTCCATCCGCAGCGGAACGCGTCGGCGACGTACCAGACGCGGTCGGGCCCGGGGGCCCCGAGCTCGGCGTCGATCAGCTCCAGGTCGGTCGTCTTCTCGTCGAGCCCGTCGGCGCCGACCTCCAGCCCCCGCAGCGCCTTCTGGAACGACTCCTGGAAGGTGCGCCCGATCGCCATCACCTCCCCGACCGACTTCATCTGCGTGGTGAGCCGGGTGTTCGCCTGCGGGAACTTCTCGAACGCGAACCGCGGCACCTTCGTCACGACGTAGTCGATCGTGGGCTCGAACGAGGCGGGAGTCGCTCCACCGGTGATGTCGTTCGCGAGCTCATCGAGCGTGAAGCCGACCGCGAGCTTCGCCGCGATCTTGGCGATCGGGAAGCCGGTCGCCTTCGACGCGAGCGCCGACGACCGGCTGACGCGCGGGTTCATCTCGATGATGAGCATCCGGCCGTCGTCGGGGTTGATCGCGAACTGGACGTTCGATCCGCCGGTGTCGACGCCGATCTCACGCAGCACCGCGATCGAGGCGTCGCGCAGCAGCTGGTACTCCTTGTCGGTCAGCGTCTGCGCCGGCGCGACCGTGATCGAGTCGCCGGTGTGCACGCCCATCGGGTCGAGGTTCTCGATCGAGCAGACGATGATGCAGTTGTCGCGCCGGTCGCGGACCACCTCCATCTCGAACTCTTTCCAGCCGCTGACCGACTCCTCGATCAGCAGCTCGTGCGTCGGCGAGGCGTCCAGGCCGCGCTCGCAGATGGCGATGAACTCCTCGCGGTTGTAGGCGATCCCGCCGCCCGAGCCGCCGAGCGTGAACGACGGCCGGATGACGACCGGGAAGCCGATCGCGCCCTGGACCTGCAGCGCCTCCTCCATCGAGTGCGCGAGGTTGGAGCGCGGGCAGTCGAGGCCGATGCGTTTCATCGCGAGCTTGAACTGCTCGCGGTCCTCGGCCTTGTCGATCGCCGCGCGGCTCGCGCCGATCAGCTCGACCCGGTACTTCTCGAGCACCCCGTGCTTGGCGAGGTCGAGGGCGCAGTTGAGACCGGTCTGCCCGCCCATCGTCGGCAGCAGCGCGTCGGGCCGCTCTTTCGCGATGATCGTCTCGACGACCTGCCAGGTGATCGGCTCGATGTAGGTGACGTCGGCCATCTCCGGATCGGTCATGATGGTCGCGGGGTTCGAGTTCACCAGGATGACCTTGTAGCCCTCCGCGCGCAGCGCCTTGCACGCCTGCGCCCCCGAGTAGTCGAACTCGCACGCCTGGCCGATGACGATCGGCCCCGCGCCGATGATCAGGATGCTCTTGATGTCGGTGCGCTTCGACATGGCCGCTATTTCTTCGCCATCAGCGCGGCGAACCGGTCGAAGAGATAGCCGATGTCGTGCGGCCCCGGGCTCGCCTCGGGGTGGCCCTGGAAGCAGAACGCCGGCCGATCGGTGCGCGCGAGGCCCTGCAGGCTGCCGTCGAAGAGCGACACGTGCGTCGGTCGGAGGTTTCCCGGCAGGGTCGACGGGTCGACGGCGAAGCCGTGGTTCTGACTCGTGATGAGCACCTGGCCCGTGTCGAGGTCCTTCACCGGATGGTTCGCGCCGTGATGGCCGAACTTCATCTTGATGGTCTTCGCGCCCGAGGCGAGACCCATCAGCTGGTGCCCGAGGCAGATCCCGAGCACGGGAACGGACGTGTCGTCGAGGATCTCGCGGATCGCGTCGATCGCGTAGGTGCACGGCTCCGGATCGCCGGGCCCGTTCGAGAGGAAGACGCCATCGGGCTTCGCCGCCAGGACCGCCCGCGCGGGCGTCTGTGCCGGATACACGGTCACGGCGCAGCCGCGATCGACCAGCATCCGCAGGATGTTGCGCTTCACACCGTAGTCGTACGCGGCCACCCGGAACCGCCGCCGCCCGGGCTTGCGGTAGCCGTGGCCGAGCTGCCAGCCGCCGGCGTCCCACTCGTACGGCTTCGCGGTCGTAACGACCTTCGCGAGGTCCATGCCCGCGAGCCCCGGGAACGCCCGCGCCTTGGCGAGCGCCTCGCTCTCGTCGAGGCGCCCGGCCATCAGGCAGCCGTTCTGCGCCCCCTGCTCGCGGAGGACGCGCGTCAGCCGGCGCGTGTCGATCCCGGCGATCGCGACGACCCCCCGCGACCCCAGGTACTCGGGGAGCGTCTGTTCCGCGCGCCAGCTCGACGCGCGCACGGGCGAGTCGCGGATGACGAGCCCGGCGGCATAGACGCGCGGCGATTCGTCGTCCTCGCGGTTGACGCCGGTGTTGCCGATGTGCGGATAGGTGAGCGTGACGATCTGCCCGCAGTACGACGGATCGGTCAGGATCTCCTGGTAGCCGGTCATCGCGGTGTTGAACACCACCTCTCCGGCCGCAGCGCCGTCGGCGCCGATCGATCGCCCGCGAAAAATCGTCCCGTCGGCGAGCGCGAGGAGGGCGGGCGACGGCGACGCGGGCACTGAAGATCGAATCCGATGTGAAAACGGGACAGGCGAAGCGCCCGTCCCGTTTCGAGGCTGGTAATTGTAGCGCAGCGGGCGCCGGCTAGTTCGCGGCCGCCGGCGGGCCCTGCCGAACGCGCTGCGCCTTGAACGCGCGCTCCCGGCGCACGTTGTTCTCCCAGACGAACAGCGTGCCCGTCAGCTCGTCCCCCACCGCCCGGCCGCGGAACTCGTAGCGGATGGGCGGGCGACCCGGGCCGAGCTCGAGGTAGAAAGTGAGCGCATCGCCGCGCACGCTCGGCGTCTGCAGCCGCGTCGGCCGGCTGCCCACCGCGTACGCGCGCCCGGTCAGCACCTGGTAGCGCTGCTCGAGCTCGAACTCCAGCGGCGCCGTGGCGGTCCCGACCGGAATCTCGGTTCGCCAGCGGCCCGCGACCTTGGCCGGCACGTACCACAGGTAGATGTAGCTCATCCCCGGGTTGCCGACGGTCTTCTCCGGCACCGCCAGCGTCTCGCGCCAGTCGGGAAGCCAGTCCCCCATGTGATAGTCGTGGGCGACCACCCGCGTGCCCGGCCTCAGGTCGAGCAGCTTCGGGCGGAGCTTCTCGTTCATCTCCGGCAGCAGGTAGGTGGTGATCACGGTCGCCTGGCGGAGATCGGTTTCGAACAGGTTCTGCTCCCGGAAGGCGACGCGGTTCGCGACGCCCTCGCGGCGCGCCGCTTCGATCGCGACGCCGAGCAGATGACGGTCGAGGTCGACGCCGAGGGCCTGTGCCCCGCGCTTCCCCGCCGCGATGACGACGCGGCCGTCGCCCGAGCCGAGGTCGATGACGAAGTCGGCAGGCCCCACGTTCGCCATCTGCAGCATCGTGTCGACGACGGTCTGCGGCGTGGGCACGTAGACCACGTCGCCGGCGCCCTTTTGCGCCAGCGCAGCCGGGGCGCAGACCGAAGCGGCGGCGGCCACGGCGAGCAGCCACCGCCGGGACGCAACCGCTGGCCGGCTCACTTCAGACCGAGAACGTCGAACATGTCGTACAGGCCGGGGCGCTTCCCCTGCAGCCACCGGGCCGCGCGCAGCGCGCCGAGCGCGTAGGTCATCCGGCTCCCCGACCGCACCGCGACCTCGACCCGCTCGCCCTCGCCCGCGAAGATCACCGTATGCTCGCCGACGATGTCACCCCCACGGATGGCGTGAAATCCGATCGCCCGCGGGTTGCGTTCGCCGGTGATGCCCTCGCGACCGTGGACCGCGCACGACTTCAGATCCCGCCCCAGCGCCGCCGCGACCGCCTCGCCCAACCGCAGCGCGGTTCCGGACGGCGCATCGACCTTGTGCCGGTGGTGGGCCTCGACGATCTCGACGTCGTAGCCCTCGCCGAGGATGCGGGCCGCGAGCTCCGCGAGCTTGAACACCGCGTTGACCCCGACCGCGAAGTTCGGCGCCATCACGATCGGGATCCGGCGCGCGGCCGCAACGATGCTCGCCTTCTGGTCGGGGGTGAAACCGGTCGTGCCGACGACCGCGGCCGTGCCGGCCGCCGCGCACGCTGCCACGTGTCCGATGGTCGCCTCGGGCTGCGTGAAGTCCACGAGACAGTCCGCCGCGGCCACCGCGGCGGCGACGTCCGCCGTCAGCTGGACGCCGGAAGTCGCCCCGATCGCCTCGCCCGCGTCCCGACCGAGCTGTGGGTGGCCGGGCGCTTCGAGCGCCGCGGCGAGCGCGAGATCGCCGGAGCGGAGGACCGCTTCCACGAGGGTCCGCCCCATCCGGCCCGCGGCACCCGCCAGTGCGACCCTCATTGCGAGCTCTGCGGCGCGCCCGCGCTCCAGGCCGGGGTGGGGACGACGTCCCCCTCGATCCGGTTGAGCGCGCCGTCCCGGAAGAACAGCGCGAACCGCCGTTCCTCGACCTCGCGCGAGTTCTCCCGCCGGCGCCAGTAGACGTAGTCCCACCGGTCCTCGTGGAAGATGTCGGTGAGGAGCGCCGTGCCGAGCACGAAGCGCACCTGGTCCTTCGTCATCCCGAGCTTGAGCTGCGAGGCCGCCTGCTGCGACACGTAGTTGCCCTGCTGGATCTCCATCCGGTAAACGCAACCGGCGGCGAGCGCGAGCAGCGGCGCGAGCAGCAGGGCGAGGATCGGGCGCATGCGGGCGCCGTGGCGGCGCGTCTGTCTATCGGGCTGGAGCAAAGTCAGTATCATAGCGGATCACTCGCTCGCCCCGCGATGACCAACCCGCACGATCTCAAGACGATCGGCCTCAAGGCGACGGTGCCGAGGCTGAGGATCCTCGAGCTGTTCGAGAAGTCCGCGGTCCGCCATCTCTCGGCCGAGGACGTCTACCGGATGCTGATCAAGGACGGCCTCGACATCGGGCTCGCCACCGTCTACCGCGTGCTCACGCAGTTCGAGCAGGCGGGACTCCTCGAGCGGCATCACTTCGAATCGGGCAAGGCGGTCTTCGAGCTCAAGGACGCGAGCCATCACGATCATCTGGTGTGCCTGCAGTGCGGCCGGGTCGAGGAGTTCTACGACGCCGAGATCGAGAAGCGCCAGAACCGCGTCGCCAAGGACCGCGGGTTCGCGATCCGCGAGCACTCGCTCTACCTCTACGCCGACTGCACCAAGGCCGACTGCCCCTTCCGCACGAAGCCGACCGGCTGAGGCTCGGGCGGCGCGAGGGCAACGCGCGGAAATGGACCTCCTCCTCTGGCGGCACGCCGAAGCCGAGGACGGCATTCCGGACGGCGAGCGCGCGCTCACGAAGAAGGGGCAGAAGCAGGCCGCGGCAATGGCGGCGTGGCTCGAGGAGCGGCTGCCGAAGCGGGTCCGCATTCTCGCGAGCCCGGCCACCCGCGCCCAGCAGACGGCCGCCGCCCTGGCGGAGCGGTTCACGACGCTGCGGGAGATCGGCGTCGGCGCGACCGCGACCGACGTCGTGAAGTCAGCCGGCTGGCCCGATGCCGGCGGCGCGGTGATCGTGGTCGGGCATCAGCCGACGCTCGGCCGGGTCGCCGCCCTTCTCGCCACCGGCGCCGAGGCCGAGTGGCCGATCAGGAAAGGGGCGGTCTGGTGGTTCACCCACCGGGTGCGCAATGGCGACGGGCAGGTCGTGCTGCGCGCCGTGGTCGGGCCGGATCTTCTCTAAGACTCGTCATTCCGGCGAAAGCCGGAATCCACGATCGATCGTCGCGCCGTACTGGGTCCCCGCTTGCGCGGGGAGTGAGCCGGGAACTCGGCAGACGTGCCTGCGCACGTCTGCCGCCGGCGAACGCCAGCGCCGCTGCAGCGGCGCTGGCCGGCTTTGGCCGCGCGCGGCGTTCACCCGGTCGCCTGCACGCGGTCGGCTGCGAGCGGGCGCACGTCGAAGCGCATCCCCACGGTGCGCCAATCCTCCGCCTCGGACTCGAGCGCCGCGGCGGTCAGGGGATGCTCGTCGAGCCAGTTCCCGGCGACGGCGAGCTGGAAGCCGCTGTCGGTCGCACGGGCCGCAAGACGCGGGACCGGCAGCTCGCCGCGGCTGCGATAGACGAGCGCGGCGACCCGGAGGCAGAAGACCAGCGCCCAGTCGGGGCTCCGCGCGGGCAGCCCCTCGATCTTGGCGAGCTTCCCGCGGTGCGCGAGCACGACCCGCGCGAGGCGCGCCTGCTCGTCCTTCGAGAAGCCGGGCATGTCGGCGTTGGACAGGATGTACGCCGAATGCTTGTGGTGCCCCGCGTGCGCGATCGACAGGCCGATCTCGTGGAGCCGCGCTGCCCAGGCGAGCAGCAGCTCGTCACCGTCGCGGCGCTTGTCGGCGAGTCCGCCGTAGAGCGCGACCGCGAGCGCTTCCACGCGCTCGGCCTGGGCCGCGTCGACGTGGTAGCGGCGCATGAACTGCTTCACCGTCAGCTCGCGCATGTCGTGGTGCTGGACGCGGCCGAGCAGGTCGTAGAGCACGCCCTGCCGCAGCGCGCCTTCGGAGACCTCCATCTCCTCGAGGCCCAGCCGCTCGAAGACCGCGGTCAGGATCGCCAGCCCGCCGGGCAGGATCGCCGCCCGGTCCGCGCGGAGCCCCGGCAGCGCGAGCCGCGCCACGTCACCCGCCTTGATGAACTGGGAGCGCAACCGGTCGAGGCCCTCGGCGGTGATCGTTCCTTTCGCCCAGCCGGCCTCGGCGAGGATCGTCGCGATCGATCGCACGGTCCCCGACGACCCGACGGCCTGCTTCCAGCCGGTCCGGCGGTACTCCTTGACGATCCGCTCGATCTCGTTCGACGCCGCGAGCTCGGCCCGCTTCATCCCCGACTTCTCGATCCTGCCGTCGGCGAAGAACCGGAGGGTGTGGCTCACGCAGCCGATCGGCAGGGACTCCGTCGCCTCGGGTTCGTAGCCGGTGCCGATGATGAACTCGCTCGAGCCGCCGCCGATGTCGACGACCAGCCGGCGATGCGGCGCCGGCGGCAGGCTGTGCGAGACGCCGAGATAGATCAGGCGCGCCTCCTCCCGGCCGAAGACCACCTCGATCGGGAAGCCGAGCGCGGCCTGCGCGTCGTCGAGGAACTGCGCGGCGTTCTTGGCCACGCGCAGCGTGTTGGTCCCGACCGCGCGCACCGCCGCCGGCGGGAAGCCGCGCAGGCGCTCGCCGAACCGCGACAGGGCTTCGAGCGCCTTGAGCTGGGTCGCGCGATCGATCCGCTTGTCGCGGGTCAGCCCGGCGCCGAGCCGTACCGGCTCGCGGAGGCTGTCGAGCAGGTAGATCTGATCGTCGACGACGCGCCCGACCTGCAGGTGGAAGCTGTTCGAGCCGAGGTCGACCGCGGCGAGCGAGTCGAATTGCACGCCGGCGACCATAGCACCCCGGCGCGGTGGCGGCAACGCCGGCTGGCCCGATTTGCTCGCCGCGGCGGACGTTTCTCAGCCCTTGACCGCGGCCTCGATCTCCTCGATCGAGCCGTGCCGCACGTCCGTGCCGTGGATCACGTAGATCACGTACTCGGAGATGTTCTTCGCATGGTCGCCGATCCGCTCGAGCGCCTTGGCGACGAAGATGACGTCGATCGACCGCGAGATGGTGCGCGGATCCTCGATCATGTAGGTGAGGAGCTCGCGCAGGAGCGCCGTGAAGGACTCGTCGACCTCCTCGTCCAGGCGGACCACCTCGGGCGCGTCCTGCGCCTCCAGGCGCGCGAGACTGTCGAGCGCGCGCCGCAGCATGTCGATGACCATCGCCGAGACGGCGCGGATCTCGGGAAATCCCGGGCTCGCGCGCTCGTTGAGGCGCACGCTCCTCGCCACGAGCGCGATCTTCTTTGCCTCGTCCCCGATCCGCTCGAGGTCGGTGATCGTCTTGTAGATCATCATCAGGAAGCGGAGGTCGCCCGCCGCCGGAGATCGGCGCGCGATCACCTGCGTGCAGGCCTCGTCGATCTCGCGCTCGAGCTGGTTCACCTTCAGCTCGTCCTGCGCCACGCGCTTCGCCAGCACGACATCGCCCCTGCGGAGCGCCTCGATGGCATAGCGGATCTGGTACTCGACGATCCCGCCCATCTCGAGCACCTGGGTGCGGATGTGCTCGAGCTCGGCGTCGAAGTCCTTGGAGGAGTGGGCGGCGGGTTGCATGCGCGACTCGCTGGGTGGTCGTTGGTCCGAAATCGGAAGCGAAACGCACGACCGAGGCGCGCGGCAGGCTCGCCTCCCGTTCTCGGTCCCGGGCTCGCTCGAATTTGACGAGTGTAGCGAGCGAAGATGACAATTACGTGTAGCCTGTCACCGCGCTGTAACATCCGTGCAAAAAACTATCCCTAATCTTCGCGCGCGCATGGCCGTCAAGACCGCCCCGCCGCCCCGGCACATCCAGAGCCACTTCCTCAATCGCGAGATCGCCCTGCTCGAGTTCCAGCGGCGGGTGCTCGCGCAGGCGGAGGACCCGGCCGTCCCGCTGCTCGAGCGCCTGCGGTTCCTGTGCATCGTCTCGTCGAACCTCGACGAGTTCTTCGAGATCCGGGTCTCGGGGGTGAAGGAGCAGATCAAGATGAACCTGCCGGGGGCGGAGCCGGACGGCAAGTCCCCGCGCGAAGTGTTCCAGGCGATCAGCCGCATCGCGCATGAGCTGGTCGCGTGCCAGTATCGGCTGCTCAACGAGACGATCCTGCCCGAGCTCGAGCGCGAGGGGATCAAGTTCCTGCGCCGGAGCGAGTTCACCGAGGCGCAGGGCGCCTGGGTGCGCGACTACTTCTTTCGCGAGATGATGCCGGTCCTCACGCCGATCGGGCTCGATCCGGCGCACCCGTTCCCGCGCGTCTTCAACAAGAGCCTCAACTTCGCCGTCGAGCTCGAAGGGCGCGACGCGTTCGGCCGCGACGCGCGCGTCGCCATCGTGCAGGCGCCGCGCATCCTGCCGCGAATCATCAAGCTGCCGCCGGAGCTGTCGGGCGGGCAGCCGACGACCTTCGTCTTCCTCACCTCGATCCTGCACGAGCACGCCAAGGAGCTGTTCGCCGGCATGAACGTGCTCGGCTGCTACCAGTTCCGCGCCACCCGCAACAGCGAGCTGTTCGTCGACGAGGAGGACATCAAGAGCCTCCGGAGCGCGCTTCAGGGCGAGCTGCCCCAGCGCCACTTCGGCGACGCGGTGCGCCTGGAGGTCGCCGACGACTGCCCGCCGCAGACGGCCGAGTTCCTGCTGCAGCAGTTCAATCTCGGGCCCGAAGACTTCTACCAGGTGACCGGGCCGGTGAACCTCGTGCGGCTGATGCAGGTCCCGAGCGAGGTCGATCGCGAGGACCTGCTGTATCCGCCGTTCCGGCCGGGGTTCCCGGCCGCGCTCGCGAAGCGCGTCGACATGATGGAAGCGATCCGCGCCGGCGACATCCTGCTGCACCACCCGTATCAGTCGTTCGCGCCGGTGGTGCGCTTCCTGCAGGAGGCGGCGGAGGACCCGAACGTGGTGGCGATCAAGCAGACGGTCTACCGCACCGGGACCGACTCGGTGCTGATGGAATCGCTGATCGAGGCGGCGCGCAAGGGCAAGGAGGTCACCGCCGTCGTCGAGCTGAAGGCGCGGTTCGACGAGGAGGCCAACATCAACTGGGCGGCGCGGCTCGAGGAGGTCGGCGCGCACGTCGTGTACGGAGTCGTCGGCCACAAGACGCACGCGAAGATCGTGATGGTCGTGCGGCGCGAGGAGGGAAAGCTTCGCCGGTACGTCCACCTCGGCACCGGCAACTACCATCCGCGCACCGCCCGGGCCTACACCGATTTCGGGCTGTTCACGTGCGACGAGCAGATCTGCGCCGACGTGAACCAGGTGTTCAATCAGCTCACGAGCCTCGGCAAGGCCGGCAAGCTCGCTTACCTCTGGCAGTCGCCCTTCACGATGCACCAGCGGGTCATCGAGGCGATCCGCCGCGAGGCGCAGCTCGCGCGCGAAGGCAAGCAGGGCCGGATCATCGCCAAGATGAACGCCCTGCTCGAGCCCGACACGATCGAGGCGCTGTACGACGCCTCCCGGGCGGGGGTGAAGATCGACCTGATCGTGCGGGGCGTCTGCGCCCTCCGCCCGGGCATCGAGGGCCTGTCGGAGAACATCAAGGTGCGCTCGATCGTCGGCCGGTTCCTCGAGCACCATCGGGTGTTCTACTTCCGCGCCGATGGCGAGGAGTCGGTCTACCTCTCGAGCGCCGACTGGATGGACCGGAACTTCTTCCGCCGCATCGAGCTCGCCTTCCCGGTGCTCGACAAGAAGCTCAAGGCGCGCGTCATCCGCGAGGGCCTGCAGGCCTCGCTCGCGGACAACGTCCAGGCGTGGGAGGTGGAGCCGGACGGGACCTACGCCAGAAAGCAGCCGGGCAAGGCGCGCCACAGCGCGCAGGAGGAGCTCCTCGAGACCCTCGCGCGCGAGAACGGCGGCTAGGTTCAGGGAGCCGCTGACCAACCGGATGGAGGAGAGCCCGTTCAAGGGCAAGACCGGTCTGCAACGCGTGCTGAACGCCTGCGTCTACTCGGTGCACGGCCTGGAGTCGGCGTTCCGGCACGAGGAGGCGTTCCGGCAGGAGGTTTTGGCGGCGGCGGTGTTGATCCCGATTGCCCTCCTGCTCGACATCGGCGGGACGGGCAAGGCGCTGATGATCGCAAGCGTCCTGCTGGTGCTGATCGTCGAGCTGCTCAACTCGGGGATCGAAGCTGCGATCGACCGTGTCTCGCTCGATCGGCACCAGCTCGCGAAGCGGGCGAAAGACCTGGGAAGCGCGGCCGTGTTCATCAGCCTGGTGAACGCGGCCGTCGTCTGGGCGTTCGTCCTCTGGGACCGGTTTCTTGCGGATAAGTCATGAGAATCCGCGGGGCGTAACCCAAACGAGGCAGGCGATGAAGCTCGCGGGCAAGGTTGCGGTGGTCACCGGCGGCGCGCAGGGCATCGGCCGTGCGCTCGCCACCCGTCTCGCGCGGGACGGAGCCAAGGTCGTCATCGCCGACGTGCGCGGCGCGGCCGAGGCGGCGAAGGCGCTCGGCGACGGCGCGCGCGGGGTGACGGCGGACGTGACGTCCGAGTCCGATCTCGCGCGCCTGGTCGAGGAGACGCGCACCGCCTTCGGCGGGATCGACATCCTCGTCAACAACGCGGCGCTGTTCTCGGCGCTCGAGCCCCAGCCGTTCGAATCGATCCGCCCCGACGAATGGCGTCGGGTCATGGAGGTGAACACGCTCGGCGTCTTCCTCGCCTGCCGCGCCTGCGTTCCGGAGATGAAGCGGCGCGGCGGGGGGCGGATCATCAACCTCGCCTCGGGCGCCCCGCTGAAGGGCATCCCGTTCATGCTCCACTACGTGACGAGCAAGGGCGCGGTGATCGCGCTCACCCGCGCGCTCGCGCGCGAGCTCGGGCCGGACGGGATCACGGTAAATGCGCTGGCGCCCGGCTTCACGCTCTCGGACGGCATCCGCGCGCACCCGGTGCACATCGAGAAGTACCGCGACGTCGTCGTCGCGAGCCGGGCCATCAAGCGCGACGAGGTTCCGGAGGACCTGGCCGGTGCGGCGAGCTTCCTGGCGAGCGAGGACGCCGCGTTCATGACCGGGCAGACGCTGGTGGTGGACGGCGGCTCGGCGCTGGTCTGAGCCCGCCGGGCCGCCCCAAGGGCGAACCCCGAGCGCGCG
>DATEDA010000186.1:0-2718 GCA_035286595.1 Burkholderiales bacterium
GTTCGTGCGCGAGTCGCGCACCGACGCGGCGAGTGTTCGCGGTTCGTACGCCGGCGCGATCGGCATCCCGCAGTTCATGCCGGGAAGCATTCGCCGATTCGCGGTCGACTTCGACGGCGACGGCCGGCGCGACCTGCGCGCAAGCCCTGCCGACGCGATCGGGAGCGTCGCCAACTTTCTGCGCGCGCACGGCTGGGCCGGTGGCGAGCCGGTCGCGGTGCCCGCACGCGTGACCGGCGAGCGCGGGCGCATGCTGATCGACGGCGGCGTCGATCCACTGTACCGGGCCGACGAGCTGCGCGACCTCGAGGTGGAGTTCGCCGACACGATTGACCCCGATACGCCGGTCGTACTGATCGAGCTCGCGACGCCGGATGCGCCCGCGGAGTATCTCGTCGGCTTCTGGAACTTCCACGTGCTCACGCGCTACAACCGGTCGAGCTTCTACGCCGCAGCGGTGCTGGAGCTCGCGCGGAGCGTCAAGGCCGCGCACGGCTCGCCCTGACGATCAACCAAGCGCCCCTCGGGGAGCAGCCGATGACCCAGCCGCTCGAGATCCGGGCCGCGACCCGCGACGACGTCCCAACCCTGCTCGAGCTGGTCCGCGCGCTGGCCGAGTACGAACAGCTGACCCACCTCGTCGCGGCGGACGAGCAGCAGTTGACGCGCGAGCTCTTCGGGCCGGCGAGCCACGTCGAGGCGATCCTGGGGTTCGCGGGCGGGGCGGCGATCGGGTTCGCCGTCTACTTCCACAACTTCTCGACGTTCCTCGGCCGCCGTGGCTTGTACCTCGAGGACCTGTTCGTGCGGCCGGAGCACCGGCGGCACGGCTACGGCCGGGCGCTCCTGCTGCACGTCGCGCGGCTCGCTCATGCGCGCGGCTGCGGCCGCTTCGAGTGGATGGCGCTCGACTGGAACGAGCCGGCGATCCGGTTCTACAAGTCGCTCGGCGCGGAGGAGCTGGCCGAGTGGCGGCTGTTCCGCGTCACCGGCGATGCGCTCGCCCGGCTGGCGGCCATGGAGTAGCGGCCCGGCGGGCTCAGAGCAGGACGTCCTTCGAAAATCCGCGCTGCTTGAGCGCCGTGCGCAGCTGCGCCAGCGCCTCGAGCTGGATCTGGCGCACCCGCTCGCGCGTGACCCCGAGCCGGTCGGCGAGGCTCTCCAGCGTGCAGACCTCGCGGCCGTTCAGCCCGAAGCGGTACTCGATCACCGTGCGCTGCTTGCCGTTGAGCTGGCCGAGCCAATCGTTCACGAGCATCTCCAGCTCGGTGGAGGCGAGCAGCGCCTCGGGCGTTGCGCCCGAGTCGTCCGCGATCGACTCGCCGATCGACAGCATCGGATCGACGTCGAGCGGCGCGTCGAGGGAGGCGAGGCGCTCGTTGTGGGCGAGCACCCGGCGCACCGCTTCCGGGTCCCGCCCGATGAGGTGCGCGATGTCCTCGACCCGCGGCTCGCGCTCGGCCGAGGCCTCGAGGTGGCGGCGCGCGCGGAGCACGACGTTGATCTCCTTGATCACGTGCACCGGCAGGCGGATGGTGCGCGACTGGTTCATGATCGCGCGCTCGATGTTCTGCCGGATCCACCACGTCGCATAGGTCGAGAACCGGAAGCCGCGCTCGGGATCGAACTTCTCGAGCGCGTGCATCAGCCCGAGGTTGCCTTCCTCGATCAGGTCGAGGAACGGCATCCCGCGGTGCAGGTACTGCTTCGCGATGTTCACCACCAGCCGCAGGTTGTGCTCGATCATCTTCTGCCGCGCGGCGAACTCCCCTTGCGCCGTCAGGCGCGCGTAGTGCAGCTCCTCCGCCGGCGTGAAGAGGCGATTCATCCCGATCTGGTGCAGGTAGAGCTGCGTGACGTCGACCGGGAGGCTCGCCTCGTCCGCGCCCGGCGGCGGCTCCGCGGGTGCTTCGCCCTCGAGCAGCTCCTCGGGGGGCAGCGAGTCCGGGTTGGCGCCGGTCATGGCCGCGACGGGGCCGCGAGCTAGTTCGGCCGGCTCGGCAGATAGGCGAGCGGATCGACCGGCTTGCCGAGGCGGCGGATCTCGAAGTGGAGCTTCGCTTCCTTCGCGCCGCTCGCGCCGAGCTCCGCGATCTTCTGCCCGCGCCCGACGTTCTGCCCCTCCTTCACCAGGATCTGGCTGTTGTGGGCATACGCCGAAAGATAGGTGTTGTTGTGTCGGATGATCACGAGCTTGCCGTAAGCGGGGATGCCCTCGCCGCTGTAGACCACCCGGCCCGCCGCGGACGCGAATACCGGATCGCCGACGCGACCGGCGATGTCGACGCCCTTGCTCGCCGTGCCGTTGAACGTCGCGACGATCTTGCCGGTCGCGGGCCACATCCAGTCGACGCGCTCCCCGGCCGCATCCGGCTCGGGTTTGGGGGTCGCCGCCGGCGGCTCCGGCTTCGCTGCGGCCGCCGGCTCGGGTTTGGCCGTCGCCGGTGGTTCGGGCTTCGGCGGCGCCGCCGCCGGCGCGTCGGGCTTGGGCGCCGCACGAGCGGCCTCGCTGCGCTGCAAGGCCGCGAGGTTCTCGTCGGAATACGGCAGTCGCACGCCCCTCGGCTCGGTTTTCAGGATACTCGTCCCGGGCGCGACAGGTGTCGGCGTGGCAAGCGGCCCCGGTGGCACCGTCGCGGGGGGAACCTCGGTGCCGAGGGGTCGCGTCACGATCGGCTGCCCCGCTTCGATCGGACTGACGACGACCCCCTCGGCGGG
>DATEDA010000187.1:0-3680 GCA_035286595.1 Burkholderiales bacterium
CCGGCGACGCCCTCCAGCCGCGGCAGATTGAGCCGGCGCGGCGCGATCACCTTCTTGTCGCGGAGGTACTGCGCGACGATCTCCCAGATCGGCTCGCCCACCGGATTCTCCTGAACCGACGCCCAGCCCGCGACCTTGTACGTCCGGCTCGGCTCGATCGGCTTGCCGGCGACGCGCAGGTCGGAGATGCGGCTTCCCAGCTTGGCGCGCGGGTTGCACGTGAACGTCAGTCCACCCACGCGCACCATGTCGCCGCCCTGCTGCAGGTAGGGATCGGGGTTGAAGAGGTTGTCGCCGACGTCTTCGAGGATCGCCTTGATCCGCTCGCCCGACAGGGCGTTCAGTGTGCACTGCGGGTAGGTGATCGCGGTCTGGTCCATCACGTGTTCCAGCGTGATGGTCTCGCCCGAGAGCACTGTGGTCCCCCACCGGAAGCCCGGGGACAACGCGATCTGCGCGCCCTTGACTTCGAGCATCGCGTCGAGGATGAGCTGGTCGAACGTGCCGTTGAAGTTCCCGCGGCGGTAGAGCAGACCCTCGGTCACCGCGAGCTTCTCGGCCAGCCTCGCCTCGTACGGCGCGCGGAGCCTGCGAACGAGGGTGTCCATCGCCGGATCGGCCGGCAGCAGGTTCGCGAACACCGGGAGCAGGCGGTAGCGGAAGTCCGCGACTTTCCCGCCGCCCACCTGGAGGTCGAGCACCCCGAGGAACTTCCCGTTCGAGCCGCCGCTCGTGACGAGCGTGCGCCCGCCGGGATTCGCGACGATCGACGGCTGCGGCACCGCGTCGTGCGTGTGGCCCCCGAGAATGACGTCGATGCCGCGCACGCGCGAGGCGAGCTTGAGGTCGACGTCCATGCCGTTGTGCGACAGGAGCACCACCACCTGCGCGCCGTTCGCGCGCACCGCTTCGACGTGCCGCTGGAGCTCCTCCTCGCGGATGCCGAACGTCCATTCGGGGACGAGGTGGCGCGGGTGGGCGATCGGCGTGTAGGGGAAGGCCTGGCCGATGATCGCGACCGGGATCCCGCTGACCTGCCGCAGGATCCACGGCTTGAACACCGGGTCGCCGAAGTCCTGGGTCTTCACGTTCTGCGCAACGAACTCGATCCGTCCGGCGAGATCCTTCGCGATGGCCTGCTCCACCCGCTCCGCGCCATACGTGAACTCCCAGTGCGCCGTCATGACGTCCACGCCAAGGAGCTTCTGCGCCGCGATCATGTCGGCGCCCTGGGTCCACAGCGCGACTGCCGACCCTTGCCACGCATCGCCGCCGTCGAGGAGGAGCGCGCCCGGGCGGTCGACTCGCACGCGCTTGACCAGTGTCGCGAGATGCGCGAAACCGCCCGCCTTGCCGTAGACGCGCGCGGCGCGCTCGAAGTCGAGGCAAGTGAACGCGTAGGCCTCGGGCGAGCCGGGTCTGACGCCGAACGCCTTCAGGAGGTGCTCGGCGACGAGATGGGGCGGCTTGCCCGCCGCGCTGCCGACGCCGATGTTGGCGCTCGGCTCGCGAAAGTAGATCGGCAGGAGCTGCGCGTGCGTGTCGGTGATGTGCAGCAGCGAGACGTTGCCGAAGCGCGGCACGTGATAGAGCGCGTCGGTACTCCTCTGAGCGAGCGCCGGCCGCGCGTCGAGTGCGAGCCCCGCGGCCGCGGCAGCGGCGAGGAGCTCGAGGAATTCGCGGCGGTTCACGATCGGAAAGACCGGGGGTGAGAGACCGGAGACCGCCGCAGGCGTCTCCCTGCAGCCTTCATCCTGGTCTGCGTGCCGGACCCGCCCCGCTACTTGTTGACCGGCGAGGCCGGATCGAGCAACAGCGCGACGAGATCCTTGATCTGCTGCTCGCTGAGTGCGCCGAAATGCCCGAAGCGCGGCATCTGCGAGCACAGACTGAAGGCCTTGGCGTTGTAGATCTTGCCGTAGACGTACTTCTGCACCTCGGCGCCGTACCCGCGAACCTTGCCGAACTGGTAGAGGGTCGGCCCGATCGTGCCGAAGGACGTCTCGTTGGGACCGATCTGATGGCAGTTATAGCAACTGCCGCCGCCGGGCGCACCCGCCTTGTCGCTCCAGGTCATGCCACGGCCGTTCTGGGCGATCCGCTCGCCGGTCTTCCAGTCCCCGAGGTACTTGCCGTCGGCCGGGTACTTGATTCTCTGCAGCTGATCGCTTTCCAGCCGCTGGGCGATCTCCTTGGGCGGCTTGTCGTCGCTGCGGTTGCAGATCGCCTGCACGCCGTCTTCGTCGAGCCGGTCGACGGTGGCGATGCCGCGCGGCTTGAAATCGCGCTTGAGGGTCGCGACGGCCTCGGCCCTGGGGTCGACGACCTGCGCCGCAGCCGAGGCCACCAGGGCGAGCGTCGCGGCGCCGAGGATCGATGCGATGAGTGCTTTCTTCATGGTCCACACCTTTCAGCGCTTGATTCCCGGCCCTTTGTAGACCTGCCCGTTCGCGTTCACCGCGAGGTAGGTCAGCAGCGCGGTCAGCGAGTCGGAGACGTACCCCGGCTCGGGGAAGCGCTGCTGGCGGAAGCAGTCGTTCAAGCGCCACTGCAGCGTGTGCATGACGCCGCCGGTCAGGCGGTAGCCTGGCCACCCCTGGTAGGCGCGGATCGCTTCCGCACGGGTGGTGAAGTTGGGCAGCTGCTGGGTGCGGATCCGCTTGCCGTCCTCCCCGTGGCAGCTCGCGCACGAGAAGTCATACGACCCGGCGCGGTAGAAGAAGATCTCGCGGCCGACCTCGAAGGTCGCGCGCTCCTGCGGATGCTTCTGCGGGGCAGCGATCTTCAAGCCCCGGGATTGCCCGGCGACGTAGGTGACGAGCGCCACGGGATCGGGCGTCGCGTTGGCGGTGCTGAACGGGCGCTTCGCGAGGTCCTCGAGCTTGAAGCCCTGCAGCGTCACCATGCAGTGCACGATCCGTCGCTCGGCATCCATGACCTTGTCGACGTCGGCGAAGTAGCGGGGCAGCTGGACGTAGGCGCCTTTGACGACGCCGGGCCCGAGACCGAGGTCGCAGCGCTCGAGCGAGGCGTTGTTCGGCCCGCGCCGCGCCTTCCAGAGCTCCTCGCCCTTCGCCTCGAACAGCTCGGCGGGATTCGCGTCCTCGAGGACCTCGCGGAACTTCTCGAACTCGGCGGTGACGGCGTCCCGCTCCACCGCCGTGGGCGGGGCCTTGGCGGCGCCCGCCTTGGGTTGGGCGGCGGCCTGCTGCGGGAACGCGGTTGCGGCCGCGAACGCGGCCGCAACGCATAAAGTCGATACGCGTTTCATGCGCTCCTCCTGGTCGGCGGGCAACGGCGCGGACCGCCTTGATCCGCGCCGCGACTGGCGCGTCGCGGGGCCGGCGCCCGGCCGCGTGCCCCTTGCCTAGCCTGCGGCGAGCGTCACCTCGTCGGTGCGCTTGTCGCCTTTATTGTCGATCCACGTGATGGTCAGCTTGTCGCCGGCTTTTGCGCCCTTCACCTTGAAGCCGAACACCGGGTTACGGGAGATCGCCTGGCTGATCTCGGCCTGGAACACGGGTTTGCCGTTGAGCTGCGCCGTGATCGTCTGGATGAAGTGGAGCGGAACGACGTTCCCGGCGGCGTCCTTGCGCTGGCCGGTCTCCATCGGGTGCGCCATCAGCACCCGCACGTCGGCGACGTCGCCCTCGAGCCGGGCGCGGATTTTCATCGGATCT
>DATEDA010000188.1:0-13293 GCA_035286595.1 Burkholderiales bacterium
ATCCACCCCGGCTACGGATTCCTCTCGGAGAACGAGGCGTTCGCCGACGCTTGCGAGAAGGCGGGCGTGGCGTTCATCGGCCCGCCGGCCGCCGCGATCCGCGCGATGGGGTCGAAGAGCGCGGCGAAGCGGATCATGGAGCGGGCCGGCGTCCCGCTCGTCCCGGGCTTTCACGGCGACAATCAGGACGCCGCGTACCTCCAGGGTCAGGCGGATCGCATCGGCTACCCGATCCTGATCAAGGCCTCGGCGGGCGGCGGCGGCAAGGGGATGCGGATCGTCGAGCGCGCGGCGGAGTTCGAGACGGCGCTCGCGTCCTGCAAGCGCGAGTCCGCGGCGGCGTTCGGCGACGACCGGGTGCTGCTCGAGAAGTACCTCCGCCGGCCGCGGCACATCGAGATCCAGGTGTTCGCGGACAAGCACGGGAACTGCGTGCATCTTTTCGAGCGCGACTGCTCGGTGCAGCGACGCCACCAGAAGGTCCTCGAGGAAGCGCCCGCCCCCGGCATGACCCCGGAGCGCCGCGCCGCGATGGGCGCGGCGGCGGTGGCCGCGGCGAAGGCGATCGGCTACGTCGGCGCGGGCACGGTCGAGTTCATCGCCGACCAGTCCGGCACGTTCCACTTCATGGAGATGAACACGCGGCTCCAGGTCGAGCATCCGGTCACGGAGATGATCACCGGCGAGGATCTCGTCGAGTGGCAGCTCCGCGTCGCCTGGGGCGAGGCGCTGCCGAAGCGGCAGGACGAGCTCGCGATCGACGGCCACGCGCTGGAGGCGCGGATCTACGCCGAGGATCCCGCCAAGGGCTTCCTGCCCGCCACCGGCCGCATCGTGCATCTCGCCACGCCGCCCGCCTCGCGCCACGTGCGCGTCGACACCGGGGTCGCCGCCGGCGACGAGATCTCCCCGCACTACGACCCGATGATCGCCAAGCTGATCGTCCGGGATCGCGACCGGGGGATGGCGCTCGCGCGGATGCGCGATGCGCTCGAGCAATTCCAGGTCGTGGGCCTCGCCACGAACGTCGCGTTCCTCACGCGCCTCGTCGCGAGTCGCGCGTTCGGGGCGGCAGATCTCGACACCGGCCTCATCGAGCGCGCGCGCGACGAGCTCTTCCCGCCGCCGGCGCCGGCCTCCGACGAGGTCCTCGCGGCCGCGACGTTGTCGGAGCTGCTCCGCCACGATCGCGATACGCGCAGCCATGCGGCGGCGTCCGGCGACCCATGGTCGCCCTGGGGCGGCTGCGACGGATGGCGGCTCAGCCAGGACAACCACCACGTGTTCGTTTTCCGGGAGGGCGAGCGGCAGGTCGCGGTCACCGCGCACTACCGCAAGGGCGGCAAGTACGACGTCGAGCTGCCCGGCGGGCGCCGGACGCTGTCGGGTGAGCTCACCGACGCCACCACGATCCGCGCCTGGCTCGATGACGAGGAGCTGGCAGCGACCGTGGTGCGCGAGGGCACGGTGCTCGACGTGTTCCGCGGCGCCGAGCGCCACACACTCGAGCTGCACGACCCATGGCTCGCCGAGGTCGCGGGCGAGCACCACAGCGGCGGCCTCGCGGCGCCGATGCCGGGGAAAGTCATCGCGGTGCTCGTCCAGGCGGGGGCAACGGTCGAGCGCGGCGCGCCGCTCGTCATCATGGAAGCGATGAAGATGGAGCACACCATCACCGCGCCCGCCGCCGGCACGGTCCAGGAGATCCTGTACCGCGTCGGCGAGCAGGTCGCGGAAGGCGCAGATCTCATCCGGTTCGACGCCGCGTGAGAGTCCTGCTGTACACGCCGTCGTCGAAGATGCTCCCCGAGTGGCGGGACGCGCTCGTGCGCGCTCTTCCAGAGGGCGAGGTGCGCGCGTGGGAGCCCGGGTTCGCGTGGCGGGCCGACTACGCGGCGCTCTGGTACCCGGCGGTCGAGGTGCTCGCCGGGCAGACCGGCCTCAAGGCGATCTTCAACCTCGGCGCCGGCGTCGAGGCGCTGCTCAAGCGGATCGCGCTCCCGCCCGGGGTGCCGCTCATCCGGATCGAGGACGGCGGCATGGCGCGCCAGATGGCGGAGTACGTCACGTGGGCGGTGCTGCGGTACTTTCGCCGCCTGGACGTCTATGCCGCGCAGCAATCACGCGCCGAGTGGAAGCTCCACCGCCCGGTTCGGCACGCGGACTTCCCGGTCGGGGTGATGGGCGTCGGCGTGCTCGGCACGCACGTCGCGCGCGCGCTCGCCGCGTTGGGTTTTCGGGTGCTCGGCTGGAGCCGGGCAAAGAAGCAGGTGGACGGCGTGCGGTGCTTCGCCGGCCCGCCGGAGCTGGACGCATTCCTCGCCGGCTCGCGCGCGCTCGTCTGCATGCTGCCGCTCACCGCCGGCACCGACGGGATCCTCAACCGCAACACGCTCTTCAAGCTCCCCGCGGGCAGCTACGTCATCAACGTCGCCCGCGGCGGGCTCGTCGTCGACGACGACCTGCTCGCCGCGCTCGACGCCGGGCACATCGCCGGCGCGACGCTGGACGTCTTCCACGAGGAGCCGCTTCCCGCGGCGCATCCCTACTGGCGCCATCCGAAGGTGCTGATCACACCGCACGCTTCCGCGATCACGCTCATCGACGAGTCGGCGGCACAGATCGCCGGGAAGATCCGTCGACTGGAGCGCGGCGAACCGGTCACCGGCGTCGTCGACCTCGCGCGGGGCTACTGAGGCTTGGACCGGCGCCGCTACAGCGCGCCGTTGATGGCGAAATCGAAGATCTGGTAGCTCTTCAGCGTCGCCGCGCCGGCCTTGCGCCGGTACTCGTCGTTGAGGGGCACGCTCAGGATGAACGGGACCCGGGCCTCGGAGACGCCGCCGTGCGTGCGCAGTCGGTGGCCTTCCAGCCCCGAGAGGTCGTGGTCCGCCTCGGCAGCGCCGATGCAGACATTCGCGGTCGCAATGACCACCACGTCCGCTTCCCGGTCCGCCGGGAGATCGTGCACCCGGCAGGCGGTTTCCCTGTCGAGCACCGATTCGAGCCCGTCGATGCCCCTGATCGCCTCGATGAGCTGCCTCGCCGTCGCTCTTCCGCGGCACCAGACGCGCACGAACCCGCCGAGCGCCCCGTGGTGCGCGACGAAGGCGTCGGTGATCGGGCAGATCACCCTGGTGTCGCCCTTCCCGAACTTCGCGTCGAGGACGTCTTGCAGCCAGATCACGTTCGGCCTGCCGGCCGCGTCCGACTTGTCGTTCATGCCGTGATCGGCCGTCAGCGCGACGATCGCGCCGAGCTCCGCGAGCCGGCCGAAGCGCTCGTCGAGCTCCTCGTAGAAGCGCCTCGCCTCGACCTCCTCCGGCGCGTACTTGTGCTGCACCCAGTCGGTGAGCGAGAGATAGAGGAGGTCCGGTCGGCGCTTCTCCAGCAGCTTGATCCCCGCCTCCAGCACGAAGAGCGACAGCTCCATCGAGTACATGTCCGGCTGCGGCATGCCGACCAGCTCGAGCACGTTCTCGATGCCGTTCTCGCGCAGCGTGCAGCGGCTGGCGAACTCCGAGGAGAAGGAAACGTTCCCCTTGGAGACGTCGAGGCCCTTGCCGAGCTGCCGGCGCAGCTTGTCCTTGGCGGTGATCGAGACCACCTTCGCGCCCGCGCTGGCGAACCGCGCAAGGATGGTGTCGCCGCGCAGCAGCTCGGGCCCGGTCATCACCACCGCCTCGCCGGTCGTCGTGTCGAGGTAGAAGTTGCCGGAGATGCCGTGCTTCGAGGCCGGCGTGCCGGTGATGATCGACATGTTGTTCGGGCAGGTGAAGCTCGGCACCGTGCCATCGGCCACGGCGCTGAAGCCCTGGTTCATGAAACGGGCGATGTTGGGAATGCAGCCGTCCTTCAGGAACTGCTGCAGGTACGCGGGATCGCCGCCGTCGATGCACACCACCACCACCGGCCGCTTCGGCCAGCGGTAGTCGACGCCGTTGACGTTCACCGGGCTCCGTTGCCTTGCGGTTTCCATGTCGACGTTGCGTCTATCGGGGACCGGGTCGGGGCGCGTGCGGCCAGTCAAGGGTGCATTAGAACCCGCTCCGTTGCAGATTGTCGACAACAGGGAGAGATGCGGTAAATTGTGGCCATGGAGCTTCCCAAACGCGTACGGATCGTCGAGGTCGGCCCGCGCGACGGCCTGCAGAACGAGCCGCAGAGCGTCGCGACCGCGGTGAAGGTCGAGCTGATCGAGCGGCTCGCCGACGCCGGGCTCCCGGCGGTCGAGGCGACGGCGTTCGTCTCGCCGAAGTGGGTGCCGCAGATGGCGGACCATTCGGAAGTGCTGAAGACGCTCCGGCGCAAGCCCGGCGTGTCCTACCCGGTGCTCGTGCCGAACATGAAGGGCTTCGAGGCGGCCGTGGCGGCCGGCGCCGAGGAGATCGCGGTGTTCGGCGCGGCATCCGAGACCTTCAGCCGCAAGAACATCAACGCGTCGATCGCCGAGAGTCTCGAGCGGTTTGCGCCCGTGGCCGCGGCGGCGCGGGCGAAGGGCATCCGCGTGCGCGGCTACGTTTCGTGCGTCGTGGGCTGCCCCTACGAGGGCGCGGTGAAGCCCGAGGCCGTGGCCGAGGTCGCGAAGCGGCTGGACGCCATGGGCTGCTACGAGATCTCGCTCGGCGACACCATCGGCGTCGGCACGCCCGGCAAGGTGAAGCGCATGCTCGAGACGGTCGCGCGCGCGGTGCCGGTCGAGCGGCTCGCGGTCCATCTTCACGACACCTACGGCCAGGCGCTCGCCAACCTGTACGCCGCGCTCGAGCTGGGCGTCGCGACCGCCGACAGCTCGGTCGCCGGGCTCGGCGGCTGCCCCTACGCCAGGGGCGCCTCCGGCAATGTCGCCACCGAGGACGTCGTCTACCTGCTCGACGGGCTCGGCGTCGAGACCGGCGTCGATCTTGCGAAGGTCTACGACGCCGGCCGCTTCATCTGCGACGCGCTCGGGCGCGAGCCGGCATCCAAGGTGGCCAAGGCGCTGGCGTCGAAGCGCGCAGCGTAAGCCGGTGAGCGGGCAGCCCAAGCTCGAGGTCGTCGCCAACGGGCGCGCGGACGATCCCGCGTCGCCGTGCATCAACGTCTGCAAGATGGACGAGCGCAGCGGCTTCTGCGACGGCTGCTTCCGCACCATCGACGAGATCGCGTGCTGGTCCGGCTACACGCGCGAGGAGAAGCTCGCCGTGCTCGCGAAGCTCGAGCCGCGCAGGCGCGCCACCGGTTGATCGGCGCGAACTTGCTTCCCAGCCAAATCCAGGTCTTCGAGCGCGGCTGGCTGTCGTCCAACAACGTGCTCATGAAAGGAGGCGACGGCGCGGCGCTCGTCGACTCGAGCTACGTCACGCACGCGCCGCAGACGCTCGCGCTCATCGCACACGCGCTCGGCGGCGGCCGGCTCGCGCGGCTCGTCAACACCCACTGCCATTCCGATCACATGGGCGGCAACCGCGCGGTTCGGGAGGCGTACGGCTGCCGGACCACCATCCCCGTTGGCGAGGCGCCGCTCATCGACCGCTGGGATGAGCGCGAGCTCGTGCTCGGCTTCGCCGACCAGCGCGCCGACCGGTTCCGCTACGACGATACGATCGCGCCGGGCGATGCGCTCCGCCTCGGCGACATCGACTGGCAGGTGCTCGCCGCGCCGGGCCACGATCCGCACTCGGTGATGCTCCACGCGCCCCAGGAGCGCATCCTCATCTCGGCCGACGCGCTGTGGGAGGACGGGTTCGGAGTGATCTTCCCGGCGCTCTTCGGCGACGCGACCGCATTCGCCGCGACACGTGCGACGCTCGAGTCCATCGCGCGGCTCGACGTTCGAACCGTGATCCCGGGCCACGGCCGCGTCTTCGGCGCGCCCGGGCCGGCGCTCGAGCGCGCGTTCCGTCGCCTGGGGGGCTACGAGCGGGACGTTACGCGCCACGCGCGACACGCCGCCAAGGTGATGATCGTCTTCGCGCTGCTCGACAAGCGGCGGCTCCCGCTCGCGCAGCTCCCGCAGTATGTCCAGGACGTCGGGTTGATCCGGGAGCTGAACGCCCGCCACCTGCATATGACACCCGCGGCGCTCGCCGAGTGGCTGGTCGCCGATCTCGGCCGCTCGGGCGCCATCGGCCGCGAAGGCGACGACATCGTGCCGCTCGTGCGGGCGTGACTTGTCCCCGACCCCTTTCGCCCTAATCTTGTCTACAAGCGTCGTCTCAGGGAGCCCCGAACGATGAATCGCTACACCTGGCTGCTCGCGGCGGTCCTCGCCGGGGCGGCGGTCAGCCCGCCCGGCCTCGCTCAGGCGCCGGGGAGTTACGGCGTAGCAATCGTGCAGCCGGCAAACGAGGAAACCGTGCACGACAACGAGGGGAACGTCAGCGTGCAGGTAGCGGTTTCGCCGAGCCTCGCGCCGGGCGATCGCGTCGCGCTGCTGCTCGACGGCCGGCAAGTGTCGCAGCAGCCGGGCACCACGTTGGCGCTATCGGGGGTCGAGCGCGGCACCCATACCCTGCAGGCACAGGTCGTCGGCGCAGGCGGCGCGACGCTCGCGGCATCGCAGCTCGTCACCTTCCACATGTGGCAAGCGTCGCGGCTCTTCCCCAGTCGCAAGGCCCATTGAGGCTCGCTCACGCCCGGATCCGTGCGACCGGCTCAGAACGACAGCGACTCGACCTCGCCCGCGGCGAAGAACTCGCGCGTGTACCGGACTGCCGCCGCCTCGTCGAATCCCTTGCAGGTGTAGAGGACGATCGAGAAGAACTTCGCCGCAGACCACACATAAGCGGTGATCCCCGAGTCGATGAGCGGCAGGAACGCGTCGAAGCCCTGGTTTTCGGCGCTTCCGAGCCCGGCGGGCGAGTGGATCGTCGGCTCCCCGTAGGCCTTGAGGCTCAGATGGCCGGCGACGCCCTGCAGGTAGGCGGCAATCCGCTCCCGCGTCACGTCGGTCGTGTAGAAACCCTCGACCAGCAGGCGCTGGCGAAAGATGTGCGGCGCGAGGTTCCTCATGGGTTCACCTTCCGGGGCGGGTTGATAGCGGCGATGACCGGCCTCATTTAGCATTCGAGCTCGCAATGCCGTCCGTTCCTCCCGTCACCTGGGCGCTCATCGTCGCGAACACGGTGATCTACATCCTGCAGCTCGGCGCAAGCGACGGCTTGATCCAGTATTTCGCGCTGTGGCCGCTCGGCGCATCGCCCGCCCTCGGCCCGGACGCGGTCGGCGCCTTCCAGCCCTGGCAGCTCGTCACCTACAGCTTCCTGCACGGCAGCTTCATGCATCTGTTCCTGAACATGCTCGCGCTGTTCATGTTCGGATCGGAGCTCGAACGGCTCTTCGGGCGGCGCCGCTACCTCGCGTATTACTTCGCCGCGGTGCTCGCCGCCGCGCTCACCCAGATCGTCGTCTCGACCGCGACCGGCTCGTACTACCCGACCGTCGGCGCGTCGGGCGGCGTCTTCGGGCTGCTGCTCGCCTACGGCATCTACTTCCCGCGGCGCACGATCGTGCTGCTGTTCCCACCGATCCCGATGCCGGCGTGGCTGTTCGTCATCGTGTACGCGGTGGTCGAGCTCTACCTCGGCGTGACCGGCACGCAGGCCGGGGTCGCCCACTTCGCGCATCTCGGCGGCATGGTCGGAGGCTTCCTCATGCTCCGCTACTGGCGCCGGCGGTCCCTGCTGCGACGGTGATCGCCGGGCGCCTCAGTTGGTGCGCAGCGCCCGCCACGGATGCGTGCGCCCATCGGGCGTCGTGACCCGGCCGACGATGCGATCGGCGTTCGCGCGGCCCTGGAACCGCACCGTGCCGCCGTCGTAAGGAAAACGCATGAAGATCGCGGGGCCGCGCACGTACGCGCGCTCGAGGCCGATCATCTCGCCTCGGACCGAGGCGACGCCGGCGAGGGACTGGAACTGCTGGGTGAGATCGAGCTCGATCTCGGCGGCGCGGCCGCCGAGCGGGACGGTCGTCCGCCATTCGCCCGCGACCTGCGCCGGCACGATCCAGAGATACAGCGTGCTCTTCTGTTCGACGCCGACCGGCTTTCCCGGCGCCGGCACGACGATGGTCGCATCCGGCTCCCACTCGCCCATGTCGCCGTCGTGGGAGACGATCCGCGCACCGGGGCGCAGCTGGACCAGCATCTTGGGGCGCAGCTCGACGTTGGTATCCGACAGAAGGTAGAACGCGAGCACGGTCGCGGGCGAGAAGTCGACGTCGTGGATGTCCTTCTGGACGAACGCCACGCGGTCGGCCACGCCGGCCTTTTGCGCATTCTCGGTGCCGAGCTCGACGAGCGATTTCACGTAGTCGAAGCCCACGCCGCGGGCGCCGTACTTCTTCGCCGCGGTGATCACGATCCGGCCGTCGCCGGAGCCGAGGTCCATGACGAAGTCGGTGCCGCGCACCCCGGCGAGCTTCAGCATCTCCTCGACGACGTTCTGCGGCGTCTGGACGTAGGGCACCTCCTCGCCGGCGGAGGCCGCGAGGCACGCCGCCGCGGCCAACGCGACGAAGAGAGCTGACCGCCTCATTGTCGGCTCGCGGTGAACGGCGCGGCGGGAGCGCCGTCGCGCCGGATCTCGCCGCGAATCTGCGCCCCGTCGACGGTGCCTTCGTAGGCGCCCGCGAGCGGCGAGCCGGCCGGGACCGTGAACCGGACGGTCGTGCCGCGCGCCCGGCCGCCGGCGATGGCGTGTCGCGCGCCGTCCAGGTCGAGCTCCCCGGCGAACTTCTGGAACTGCTGCGCGAGCGCGAGCGTGGCGCTGCGTCCGGGCGCGAGCGGCGTCTCGAGCCGCCACCGGCCCTCGACCTTCGCCGGCACGTACCAGAGATAGACCCGGCTGGTGCGGTCGATGCCGACCGGCTTGTCGGGCGCGGGGATGGTCTCGGCGAAGTCCGGCTCCCACTCGTCGCCCAGATCCCAGTCGTGCGCGACGACGCGCGCGCCGGGCCGCAGCTGCTCGAGGATGCGCGGCCGCAGCTTGATGTTGAGCTCCTGGAAGAGATACAGCGTGAGCACCGTCGCCGGCCGCAGGTCGGCGACGAACAGGTCCTCGGTGACGAACTTGGCGCGGTCGGCCACGCCCGCGCGGCGAGCGTGGTACTGGCTGAGGTTGACGAGATCGGGCTCGATCTCGATGCCGAGGCCGCGCGCCCCGTACTTCGTCGCCGCGGTGATCACGATCCGGCCGTCCCCGGACCCGAGATCGATGACGAAGTCGTCGGGGCCGACCCGCGCGAGCTCGAGCATCCGGTCGACCGTCGATTGCGGCGTCGGGACGTAGGGCGGCTTGGTGAGGAAGACCTGCGCCGGCGCGGCCGGCGCGGCGAGCAGGCCGGTCGCCGCGAGGATTGCGAGCGGCAGTTTCCAGTCGAAGCGCGTCGTGATCCGCTCCCTGGTCGAGCGAGCCATGGTTCTACTTCCGCAGCAGCTCGTACTCCGTGGGGTTGTCGGGGCACGCACCGAACCCGCACTCGAGCAGCGTCGAAACCGCGTTGGCGAGCGCGACCGCCACGAACAGCCACCCCACCGCCTGCGTCACCACGCTCGGGCGGAGATCGTGGGTCCCCTCGACGAACTGGGCCTCGATGAACAGCAGCAGTCCCGCGAACGCCGCAATCGCGACAAACGCCACCAGCGCCCAGGTGTAGAAGTGCCAGCCGTAGAGCGCCGAGCCGTACGACCCGGTGTCCGGCAGGATGTGCAGCAGGATCTGGCGCGTCGCCGCCGCGCCGCCGACGAGCGCGCTGATGATCACGACGCCGTAGTGGGACTCCGACGACCCGAAGCGGACGTTCAGGGCGAAACCGAGCCCGGCGCCGATCAGCCCGAGGCGCTGCACGAGGCACAGCGGGCACGGCAGCTCGCCGCGCACGAGCTGCCAGTAGAACGCGAACAGGAGCACGCCGCTGATGGCGAGGACGGCGAGGATGTTGAGGGCTTTCGCGATCGCGGCCACGGCGGTCCCCTAGAGCACGATCTTCAACGGGGTGGTCGCGTGGCTCCAGAGGACCCAGAGCGTCACGGCCATGGCGACGGCCCAGACGATCACGGACGTCTTCCGGAACCCGAGCATCGGGACCAGCGCGGCGATCACGAGCACGACGAACGGCAGTGCCATCATGGCTGCTTCTCTCCCTTGCGACAGGCTGGAACAAGGGGGCTGGCCCCCTTGCAAATCCCCCGGCCCGATTCGAGCGCGGGTGCGGGCTAGTCGTACTTGCGCGCGTCCTCGATGACCTTGCCGTCGTTCGGCAGCTCGCCCGGCTTGCGCAGCCGCACGTCGCCGCGCAGCTTCATGAGCTCCCGGAGCGTGGCGACGACCGCATCGGCGAAGCCCGCGGGCGCGGCCTCGACCTCGCAGTGGAGCGTCATCCGGTCCTGCCCTTCCGCCTGGTCGACGACGAGGCGCGCGCGCCGGATCTCCGGGTGGCGCCGGACCACCTCCGCGACCTGCGACGGGTGCACGAACATCCCCTTCACCTTGGTCGTCTGGTCGGCGCGGCCCATCCAGCCCCGGATCCGGAGGTTGGTGCGGCCGCACGGGCTCGCGCCCGGCAGCACGGCCGACAGGTCGCCGGTCGCGAAGCGGATCAGCGGGTAGTCCGCATTGAACGTCGTGACGACGACCTCGCCGACCTCGCCCTCGGGCACCGGATCGCCGGTGCCGGGCCGCACGATCTCGAGGAGGATCCCCTCGTCGACGATCATGCCCTCGCAGACCTTGCCGTCCGGGCCGCGCGATTCGTAGGCGAGCAGCCCCAGATCCGCCGTCGCGTAGCACTGCAGCACGCTCAAGCTGCGCTCGCCGAGCGCGTTGCGAAGCGCGGGCGGGAGGTATTCCGCGCCGACCAGGGCCTTCTTCAGGCAGGCGATGTCGGCCTTCAGCTCGTCGGCCTTCTCGACGATCAGCTTGAGGAACGACGGCGTGCCGATGTAGCCGTTCACCCGGAGGCTCGCGATCGTCGCGACCTGCAGCTCGGTCTGCCCCACGCCGGCGGGCAGCACGGTGCAGCCGCACGCGAGCGCCGCGGACTCCATCATCGAGCCGGCCGGCGTGAAGTGATAGGCGAAGGTGTTGGTCACCAGATCTCCGGACCGGAAGCCGGCAGCGTACAGCGCGCGGCCGGTGCGCCACCAGTCGCGGCCGTGGCCTTCCGGCTCGCAGATCGGGCCGGGCGAGACGAAGAGCTTCGCGAGCTTCCCGATCGGGGTCGCGTTCAGGCCGCCCAGCGGCGGCGCCTCCGCCTGCAGCTCCTTGAGGTCGGACTTGCGAGTCACCAGGAGCCGGGCGAGCGCCGCCCGCGAGCCGACCTCGCGGGGGTCGACGTCCTTCAGGATCCGCGCGAAGCCGGGCGCGTGGGCGCTTGCGTGGGCGACCTGCTTCGCGAGCCGGGCCAGCAGGTCGCGCTCCCGCTCGCCGGGGTCGCGGGTTTCGAGGTCGTCGTAGTGCTCGGAAGTGGTCATCCCTTACGACAGCCAGCGCTTGCGCCGGCGGTAGAACTTCGCTTCGCGGAAGCTCCTGCGGCCGCCGGTCGACAACCCGAGGTAGAACTCCTTCACGTCGTCATTCTCGCGGAGCTTGGCCGCCTCGCCGTCCATCACCACGCGGCCGTTCTCGAGGATGTAGCCGTAGTCCGCGAACCGCAGCGCCATGTTGGTGTTCTGCTCGGCGAGCAGGAACGAGACGCCTTCCTTCTGGTTGAGGTCCTTCACGATCTCGAAGATCTCCTCGACGAGCTGGGGGGCGAGGCCCATCGACGGCTCGTCGAGCAGGATCATCTTCGGCCGCGCCATCAGCGCCCGGCCGATGGCGGTCATCTGCTGCTCGCCGCCCGAGGTGTAGCCCGCGAGCGACTCCCGCCGCTCACGCAGCCGCGGGAAGTACCGGTACACGAGGTCGAGGTCGCGCGCGAGCTCGGCCCGCCCGATCGAGCGGGTGAACGCGCCGGTGAGGAGATTCTCCTCGACCGTGAGGTGCTGGAAGCAGTGGCGCCCTTCCATCACCTGGCAGACGCCCAGCCGCACGAGCTCGTTCGGCGTCAGGCGATCCACGCGCTTGCCGTCGAACTCGATCGACCCTTTGGTCACCTCGCCACGCTCGGCGCGGAGCAGGTTCGAGATTGCCTTCAGCGTGGTCGTCTTGCCGGCGCCGTTCGCGCCGAGGAGCGCGACGATCCGGCCCTTCTGGACCTGCAGCGACACGCCCTTCAGCACCAGGATGACGTGATCGTAGATGACCTCGACGTTATTGACGTTGAGGTAGGCGCTTGTCTGCGGGTCGGATTTCGGGACGGCGGACATCGGTGGTCAGGAACGGAGAGCGGAGCGCGGGGAGTGGAAAAGGGGCGCCCCTGGCGCCCCTGGCAGTCGGGAAGCGAGCACCACGTCCCGCTTCCCAGTTCGCCCCGCTAGCCGGCCGCCTTGCAATCGCGCAGCTTGATTCCCTTCTCCGTGGCGTACGTGTTCGCCGACGCCTCGATCATCGGGCGCACGATCGACTGGTCGGAGGTGATCCAGTCGGTGATCGGCTTCCACGCGTTGCCGTCCCACTGCAGGAACTTCACCGACCCGCCGCCCTCGTGATCCAGGCACGAGACCTTCAGCGGCTGCATGAGCCCGACCGCGCCGAGCTCCTTCAGGCGCTTGTCGTCGATGTTGAGGTTCTCGAGGCCCCAGCGGACCTGCTCGCCGGTCATCGGCTTGCCCTTGCCGAACTTCGCCTGCGCGGTGCGGATGCCCTCCGCGGTTACGATGCCGGCTACGATGCCGCGCGTGTGGTAGATCGAGCCGATGCGCGACTTGTCGTCGAGCTCGCCCTTGCCCTTGGCGTAGACGTTCTTGAGGACGTCCTGCATCACCGGGAAGCTCGTGCCAGGCAGGTTGAAGCCGGCGGCGATGTAGCCCTTCGCCGCAGCTCCCGCCGGGATCACGTCCTCCTCCGCCCCCGACCACCACACGCCCAGAACCTTGGTGCGCGGGAAGCCGACCTTCGCCGCCGCCTTCAGCGCCGTCGGGTTCATCACCCCCCAGCCGCGCAGGATCACCCAGTCGGGCCGGATCTGGCGAATCTGCAGCCACTGCGACTGCTGCTCGTTGCCCGGGTGCGGCACCGCGATGTGCGTCACCTCGAAGCCGTACTTCTTCGCCTGGACGTCGAGGACCGGGATGGTCTCCTTGCCGTAGGCCGAGTCGTGATAGAGGTTCACGATCTTCTTGCCCTTCAGCTTGTCCATCCCGCCTTCCTTCATGCCGATGAACTTGATCTTGGCGGTGTTCTGCGACCAGTAGTTCGTGATCAGCGG
>DATEDA010000189.1:0-12743 GCA_035286595.1 Burkholderiales bacterium
ATGGGGGCGCCGATTCTACCCGGCTCGAATCGAGCCGCGCGGCGCCGCGGCGCGAACCGTCGGGGCCTACGCCCGGCCGCCCTCGAGCCCGAGGAACCGCAGCGCGTTCTGCGACTGGATCGCTTCCAGCACGGCGGCGTCGAGGCCGGTCTGCGCGAGCCGGCCGACCGGGTCGGGCTCGCCGAGGGCGAACGGGTAGTCGCTGCCGAGGACGAGCTGCGCGGCGCCGAAGCTCGCGACGAGGAACCGGATCGCGGCGGCGTCGAAGACGAGCGCGTCGTAGAAGAACCGCCGCGCGTACACCGCCGGCGAATCGGGGAGCGATTCCTTCGCCTTGGGAAACACGTTCCAGGCGTGCTCGAGGCGCGGCAGCAGGATCGACATCGCGCCGCCGCCGTGGCTGAACGCGATGCGCAGGCGCGGGTGCCGTGCGGCGATGCCGCCGGTGATCATCGAGGCCGCGGCGAGCGCGATGTCGCCGGGGAAGCAGACCGCCTGCTCGGGGAACGCGCCGACGATCCGGTCCTGCCCGGCGGGCCGCAGCGCGTGGACGAACACCGCGGCGCCGAGGCGCTCCACGGCGGCGAAGAACGGCTCGAAGCGTGGATCCCCGATCGATGCGCCGTTGACGTGGCTCGCGATCTCCACGCCGGCGAACTTGAGCGTGCCGAGGACGTGCTCGAGCTCGCGGATCGCGCTATCGGTGTCCTGCAGCGGTACGGCGCCGAGGCCGACGAAGCGGTCCGGCGCCTGCGCGACCATCGCGGCGATCTCGTCGTTCAGGTAACGGATGAGGACTTTCGCGTCCGCGAGCGGCAGCCAGTACGACAGCAGCTCGGGCATCGGCGAGAGCGCCTGGCGCGCGACCCGCATCGTCCCCATGTCCGCGATGCGCCGCGGCACGCTCCAGCAGCCGTCGGCGACCGTGCGGTAGACCTTGCCCGAGATCATCACGTGCTTGTGGCACGCATGGGCATCGGCCATCGACGGCCAGGGGACGTCGGTGCCGCGGCCCGCGTACGCCGGAAAGCGTTCGGGGACGACGTGGGTGTGGATGTCGACGCAAGCGCTCAATCGGCCGCTCACTTCGCCGGCACCGTCCAGAGGTAGATCCAGTCGTTGCCGAGCCGGAGCGTGCGCTCGGGCTTCCAGTCGGGACCGAGGTCGAAGTCGTGCGACACGATCCGCGCGCCGGGCTTGAGGTCGCGCAGGAGCTTCGGCTTGAGCCGGATGTTCATCTCCGGCAGCAGGTAGAGCGTGACGACGGTTGCCTCCGAGACCTCGGCCTCGAAGAGATCGCCGAGCTTGAAGGTCACCTGGCTCTCGACCCCGGCGCGCTTCGCGTACCAGTTGGCGTCGGAGATCCGCTCCGGGTCGATGTCGATGCCGACCCCGCGGGCGCCGAACTTCTGCGCGGCGGTGATGACGATGCGCCCGTCGCCGCAGCCGAGGTCGTAGACCACGTCCCCCGGCTTCACGCCGGCAGCGCGCAGCATCTCCTCGACGATCTCCTGCTTCGTCGGCACGAACGGCGCGTCCGGCGCGCGCAGCGGCGCCGGCTGCCCGCATGCGGTCGCGGTCGCGGCGAGGGCGGCAAGGGCGGCGAGGAGCAGGCGACGGCGGTTCATTCACGACCTCTTGAGGACCAGGCTGCGGTGTCGCAGATTGACGGCGAGCAGCACTCCGCCGACGGCGAGCACGGCGACCCCGATCCGTGCGCCCCATCCGGTGTAGGCGAGGCTCGAGTAGAGCAGGTAGGCGGTGCACGCGCAGAAGACGAGCGGCAACACGGGATAGAGCGGGACGCGGAACGGCCGCGGCGCGTCCGGCTCGCGATATCGCAGCACGATGAGCGAGGCCCCGGCGAGCGTGAAGAAGAACCAGAAGACCGGGGCCGTGAACTCGACCATCGTCTCGAGCCCCTTCGCGGTCATCGTCCCGAGGCCGACCAGCGCGAGCGCGACGCCGGACTGCACGAGGAGCGCCGTCGTGGGCGTGCCCGTGCGCTCGTTCCAGCGGCCGAGGAACGCGAGCATCGGCCAGTCGCAGCCGAGCGCATAGTTCGAGCGCGCGCCGACGATGATCGTCGCATTCGCGGAGGTGAGCGCCGACACCGCCACCAGCACGCTGATCAGCACCGCGCCGGTCGGCCCCCACGCGCGCTCGAGGAGATCCGCCGCCACGGCCTGCGACTTCGCCATCGCCTCCAGCCCCAGGCCGCGCAGCATCGCGAGGTTGGCAAGGAGATAGAGCGCGGTGATGATGAGGATGCTCCAGATCAGCGCGCGCGCGATGTTCTGCCGCGAGCCCTTGATCTCGGCCGAGATGTACGCCGCCTCGTTCCAGCCGCCGTAGGTGAGCAGCACGAACACCATCGCCAGCCCGATCCCGCTCCACGAGGTGGCGCTGCCGGCGGCGGCCGGGGCCGCCGGCGCCGTCGCGGGCGCGGCGAACGCGAGGCCGGCGACGATCACGATCAGGACCCCGCCCACTTCGAGGAGCGTGAGCCAGTTCTGCGTGAGCGATCCTTTGCGAATGCCGGCGACGTTGATCACGGTGAGCACGATGATCAGCGCCACGGCGTAGATCGGCGTGCTGTACGGGCCCAGCGCGACGAGGCGCGACATGAAGTCGCCGAACACGAACGCGAGGAGGGCGATCGACCCGGTCGTGATGACGGCGACGCGCGCCCACGCGAACAGGAACGAGAGGCTCTTGCCGTACGCGCGGGTGAGGAAGTGGTAGTCGCCGCCAGCGCTCGGGAATGTCGTCGCGAGCTCGGCGTAGCAGAGCGCCCCGATGAGCGACACCGCGCCGCCCGCGAGCCACACGGCGATGACCGCAGCCTCGCTGCCGGCGGTCCCGGCGACGAGCGAAGGCAGGCGGAAAATGCCGGCGCCGATGACGATGCCGACGATGATCGCGATCGCGTCGAGGATCCCGAGCGTCGGCTGGGGGCGTGCGACGGCGGGGGATTCGGCCTGCGCCATGTTCTTCACTCGTCTTGGGCGACGCAGGCGTCGCGGGTTGCTGCGATCACGGCCGCGGAGTGTAGCCTAAACGCGGGCAACCGCGGATCGACGCCGATCGGTGCCGACTGCCGACTGATTGCCCGTGCGGTACACGCGAGGCCCTTGCTTATTCCGGATCCGCGCTGCCCGATACAATCACCCCTTCGCCTCTCGCCGACGGCGCACCCATCCACGATGCTCAACCCGTTCAAGCAGCCCGAGCTGATCAAGGCGGAGCTCTTCATGTCGATGCCGAAGAAGTTCCGCGACCGGCGCCGCACGGCCTGGTCCGACCCGAACCGCCAGGGGGCCGAGGTCGAGTGCTTCCTGGAGGGGCCGTCCTTCGATCGCGACGGCAACCTCTGGTTCGTCGACATTCCCTTCGGGCGCGTGTTCCGGATCACGGCCCGGGGCGAGTGGGAGCTCGCCGTCCAGTACGACGGCTGGCCGAACGGCCTCAAGATCCACAAGGACGGGCGGATCTTCATCGCCGACTACAAGCGCGGGCTGCTGGTACTCGACCCGCGGAGCGGACGGATCGAGCCGCTGCTCGAGACCGCCTACAGCGAGGGCTTCAAGGGCCTGAACGACCTGCACTTCGCGTCCAACGGCGATCTCTACTTCACCGACCAGGGACAGACCGGGATCACGGATCCCACGGGGCGCGTCTACCGCTTGCGCGCGAGCGGCGCGCTCGACCGGCTCTGCGCGAACGTCCCCAGTCCGAACGGCATCACGCTCTCCACCACCGAGAAGCACTGCTACGTCGGCGTCACGCGCTCGCAGCAGGTCTGGCGCCTGCCGCTGCTGGCCGACGGCTCGGTCTCGAAGACCGGCGTGGCGATCCAGCTCTCCGGCGGCGTCGCCGGGCCCGACGGCATCGAGATGGACGCCGAGAACGGGCTGCTCGTCTGCCAGCTCGGCGTCGGCGTGTGGCGGTTCGACGCGAACATGCTGCCGACCCACCTCGTGCATTCGCTCGACCCGCACCACCATCATCTCGCCAACATCGCGTTCGGCGGGCCGGACCGGAAGATGCTCTACATCACCGAGTCGCTTTCCGGGGACATCCTGCGGGCCGAGCTGCCGGTCGCGGGCAAGAAGCTCTACGCGCACCAATAGTGCGATCAACGCGGCGGGCGGCGATACTCGCGCACCCGCGCCTCGTCCACCTCGATCCCCAGCCCCGGGCCTTCCGGCACGGATGCGTGGCCGTCGCGGATCGCGATCGGCGACCGCACGAGATCGGCGGCGAGGTACTGGCTCGACAGGCTGACGCCCCAGTCGAGCGACGGCGCCGCGGCAGCGAGGTGCAGCACCGCCGCGGTCGCAATGCTCGACTCGGCGATCTTGCAGGCGAGGTTGACTTTCATGCCGAGCCGCTCGCACAGCAGGGCGGCCTGGTAGGCGGCGCCCAGGCCGCCGAGCTTGAGCGTCTTCAGGCTCACGCCGCTCGCCGCGCGCGCCTCGTGGTGGCGCGCGATGTCGTCGAGCCCGTGCACGCCTTCGTCGGCCCCGATCGCCACCCGGCTCGCTGCCGCAACGCGCGCCATGCCGGTGAGGTCGTCGCCGCGCACCGGCTGTTCCAGGAAGTCGAGTGCGGTCGGCGCCACCGCGCCGACGTAGGCGATCGCCTGCTCGGGGGTCCAGGCCTGGTTCGCATCCGCGGAGATCAGCCTTCCGGCGCCGAGAACGGCGCAGATTCGAGCAGTGCGCTCCGCGTCGGCGCGCGGGTCGTCCGCGCCGACCTTGATCTTGTAGGCGACGAACCCGGCGGCCCGCTTCGCCGCCGCCTCGCGCAGATCGGCCTCCGTGCTGCCCGTGCCGATCATCCACAGCGCCGGGACGCGGGCACGGTGCTGCGTGCCGAGCAGCGCGTGGACCGGCACATTGCGCGCGCGCGCGACGAGGTCGTGCAGCGCGATGTCGATCGCCGACTTCGCCGCCTGATTGCCGTAGAGGCGCCAGTCCATTTCCGCGTGGATGGCCCCGAAGCCCTCGGCCGGAAGGCCCTCGAGGAACGATGCGAGGTACCGGACGGCCGCGACCATGCTCGCGACGGTCTCGCCGGTCATGCTCGGTGCCGAGGCGGCTTCGCCCCAGCCGGTGCCTCCGCCCCCTTCCTCGACGCGCACAAGCACGTTCTCGGCACGCGCGATCGCGATGCCGGACATCTTCATCGGCCTCGCCAGCGGAAGCGCGACGGCCGTGGCGAGGAGCCTGGCGATCCGCATCGTGTACGCCGCTAAACGCGCTCTTCGAGCCCCAGGCGCTGCCGCCAGTCGGCGCGGCGCGTGAGCGCGGTTCTCACCGACAGCGCGAGGAGGATCACCGCCAGCGCGAGCAGCGCCGCCGAGACCGGGCGCGCGACGAAGATCGAGTAGTCGCCGGCCGACAGCGCGAGCGCCTGCCGGAACGAGAGCTCGAGCTGCGGCGCGATCACCATGCCGAGCACCAGCGGCGCCGGCTCGTAGCCGAGCTTGCGCATGCCGTAGCCGAGGAACCCCATGGCGATCATGATCCAGATGTCGACGACGCTCTGGCCGACGGCGTAGACCCCGATCACGCACAACGTCAGGATGAGCGGATAGAGGTAGCGGTAGGGGATGCGCAGCACCTGGATGAAGAGCCCGACGAGCGGCAGGTTGAGGATGAGCAGGACGACGTTGCCGACGTACATGCTCGCGATGAACCCCCAGAAGATCTCCGGCCGCTCCGCGATCAGGAGCGGGCCGGGGATGACGCCGTGGATCATGATGGCGGCGAGCATCACCGCGGGGATCGGACCCGAAGGGACGCCGAGCGCGAGCATCGGGACGAAGGCGCCGCTCGCGGCCGCGTTGTTGGCCGATTCGGGACCCGCCACGCCTTCCACCGCGCCGGTGCCGAAGCGCTCCGGCGTCTTCGACAGCCGGCGCTCGATCCCGTAGGACACGAAGGAGGAGATGATGTGCGCGGAGCCGGGAATGATCCCGATCAGGAAGCCGAGCACGCTGCCCCGGGCGATAGGCCCGACCGACGCCTTGAGCTCGGCGCCGGTCGGCACGAGCTCGCGCAGCTCCGGCTGCCGTACCGAGACCTCGCGCGCCTTCGCCGCGCTCAGGATGATCTCCGAGATGCCGAAGAGCCCGACCGCGACCGGGACGATGCCGAGCCCGTCGCGCAGCGCGATCACGTCCCCGGTGAAGCGCGCGTAGCCCGTCATCACGTCCATGCCGACCATGCCGCAGAGCAGCCCGAGCGCCGCCATCGCGAGCATCTTGGGCATCGAGCCGCCGCTCATGTAGGCGAGCACGATCAGCCCGACGACCAGGAGCGACGCGTACTCGGCCGGGCCGAACCGGATCGCGAACTCCGCGAGCGGCGGTGCGAGGAGCATCAGCCCGACGACCGACAGCGTGCCGGCGACGAACGAGCCGATCGCCGCGATCGCGAGGGCCGCGCCGCCGCGCCCCTTCTGCGTCATCGCGTAGCCGTCGATGCAGGTCATCACCGACGCGGCCTCGCCCGGGATGCGCATCAGGATCGAGGTCGTCGATCCGCCGTACATCGCGCCGTAGTAGACGCCGGCGAGCATGATCAGCGCCGCGGTCGGACTCAACCCGAACGTTCCGGGGAGCAGCAGGCTGATGCCGGCGAGCGGCCCGAGGCCGGGAAGCATTCCCACCAGCGTCCCGATGACGCAGCCAGCGAACGCGTAGGCGAGGAACTGGGGCTGAAGCGCGATCTCGAATCCGGTCGCGAGGCTGCCGAGCGTCTCGAGCATCGCCGTCCCTCTAGAACCCGGACATGCCGATCGGCAGCGGCACGCGCAGCAGCCTGGCGAACACGTAGTAGCTGCCGAGCGAGACGATCGCCGTCAGGACGAGCGTCCTCGCCCAGGGCCTGCGCTCGAGCACGCCCAGGTAATAGAGGAGGAGGACGGCGATGGTGATGCGATACCCGAGCCGCTCGAGCGCCAGCGCCGCGAATGCGAGGCCGGCCAGGATGGCGAGCGCCTTCGGTCCGTCGCCGAACTGCGCCCAGCGGAACGCCGGCGACTGGCCGCCTGCGATGGCAACGAGCGCGCCGAAACCGGCAAGCGCGACGCCGAGGGCGAAGGGGAGGTAGCCGGGACCCGGCTCCGCGAGCGAGCCGATCGGGTACTGCCACGACTGCAGCGCGATCAGGACGCCGGCGATCGCGAGGGCGGCGCCGCTGACCTGGTCGTCGCGCAGGCCGCCGCGGTCCGGTCCCGATGAGGTGGACGCACCGCCGGGCGGTGGCGCCATGCTCGCTCGCCGGCGGCTACTTCTTCTCCTCGACCTTGCCGATCGCCTTCACCGCCGTGGCGATCCGGGCGGCGTCGGCGTCCCAGAACTTCCTGAACTCCGGCTGATCCTGGTAGTCGACGATCGCGTTCATCTTCGTCATCGCGTTCTTGAAATCCGGGTCCGCGACCGCGGCTCGCGTCGCGTCGCGCAGGACCTTCACCGCCGACTCCGGGGTTCCCTTCGGCACGAAGAGGCCCAGCCACAGGTAGTACTCGATGTTGTACCCGAGCTCCTTCATCGTCGGCACGTCGGGGAGCACCGGATGGCGTTGCGCGCCGGTACCCGCGAGCACGCGGAACTTGCCGGCCTTCATCTGGCCGGCGAGCGCGGACGGACCACCGGTCGTGAAGTCGACGTGTCCGCCGAGGAGCGCGTTGATCGCCGGCCCACCGCCGGTCGTAGGAACGTGCCGCGCAGTCGCGCCGACGCTCTGCAGCAGCATCTCGGTGGGCACGTGGAGCGCACCGTACGGGCCGGACGACGAGTATGAGTAGGTCATCGGCTTCGCCTTGATCGCGTCGAGCATCTCCTTGAGCGTCTTCCACGGGCTCTCGGTGCGGACCGCCACGTAGATCGGGTCCGCGGACACGCGCGCGACCGGCACCAGCTGGTCGAGCGAGTAGGCGGGCGCCCGTCCGAAGAGCTTGTCCGCCTCGGGGATCGAAGAGACGCTGACGATCCCGCCGAGCACGGTATAGCCGTCCGGCTTTGCGTTGGCGACGAACGCGTACCCCACGCCGCCGGCGCCGCCTGGCTTGTTCAGGATGACGACCGGCTGTTTCAGGACCCTCTCCAGCGCCGCCGCGAGGGGCCGTCCTTGGACGTCCACGACGCCCCCGGGCGGGAACGGGTTCACGAGCGTGACGGTCCGGTCCGGGTAGGTCTGGGCGGTGGCGATTCCGGCCGCGCACGCGGCAAGCACGGAGCAAAGGATGGGGATGGCACGAAGTCTCATTGCGGTCCTCCTCGTGGTCGTGGCGGAAAAGTGATGCCTGCGCCGGGCATCATGGTTCGAATCTGCGGGGCATTCTACCGGACGCCACCTGACGGTGACCACGGTCGAATCTCGGTCAGGCGCCGGCCCTCCTGCCATTCGTCGGATCAGGTCCAGCCCGCCACGACCAGCTTCCCGACCATCCGTCCCGATTCGAGCTTGGCGTGCGCGGCGCGCAGGTTCGCGGCGTTGATCGGGCGAAGCGTCTCGCGCAGCGTGCAGCGGATCCGCCCGGCATCGATCAGCTCGGCGACGCGCGTGAGGAGACGGTGCTGCTCGATCATGTCGGGCGTCTTGAAGCGCGGGCGCGTGAACATCAGCTCCCAGCAGACGGTCACGCTCTTGCCGCGCACGGCGTCCTGCGCGAGCGGGCCTTTCGACCCCACGATCATGCACACCGCGCCCTGCGGCGCGACCAGATCGCCCATCTGCTCCCAGTAGCGGTCGGTGTCGTTGAAGTTGGCGATGTAGTCGACGGACTTGAGCCCGAGCGCCTCGATCTGCGGGCGCAGCGGCTGCGAGTGATCGACGACGTGATCGGCGCCTAGGTCCTTGACCCACGCGACCGTTTCGGGGCGGGAGGCCGTCGCGATCACTTTCAGGCCGGCGACGACCTTCGCGATCTGGATACCGATCGAGCCCACGCCGCCGGCCCCGCCGATGATGAGCAGGGTCGCGCCACGATGCGCCCCGCCCGGATCGATCTTCATGCGGTCGAAATAGCATTCCCAGGCGGTGATCGCGGTGAGCGGGATTGCCGCCGCCTGCGCGAAGTCCAGCGTGCGCGGCTTGCGGGCGACGATCCGCTCGTCGACGAGCTGCAGCTCGCTGTTGGATCCCTGCCGCGTCACGTCGCCCGCGTAGTAGACCTCGTCGCCGGGTTTGAAGAGCCGTACCTCGGGACCGACCCCGACCACCGTCCCCGCCGCGTCCCAGCCCAGCACGCGCGGCTGCGCCTCCACCTTGGCGCTGGGCGCGCGCTGCTTCGTGTCGACCGGGTTGACCGACACTGCCGCGACCCGCACCAGGAGGTCGTGGCCGGTCGGTGCGGGATCGGGCAGCGTCACGTCGACGAGCGACTCGGGGTCGGCGATCGGCAGGTAGCGGGTGAGGGCGACGGCTTTCACGCGGGGAATCCTCTCGATGTCGGAATTGATCGTAGTCCCCGGCGGCACCCCGTGCAAGTGCGCAACTTAGCGCGCGATCAGCGCTCGGTCCGGTCGCGCGATCGGCCCGGATGCGCGAAGATATCCCCCCGAAAGGAGGGCCTCGACATGCGAATTTCACCCGCCAAGCTCGTCGCCGCAACGCTGGCGCTGGCGATCCCGGTGGCCGCGGCGCAGGAGTATCCCGCCCGGGAGATCCGCTCCCTCTGCAACTTTGCGGCCGGGTCGGGGGCCGACGTCCTGGTGCGGTACTACAGCGACAAGCTGAGCAAGCTTGCCGGGAAGCCGGTCATCGTGGAGAACCGGGTCGGCGCCCAGGGGGCGATTGCCACCGAGGCCCTCGCCAAGTCGCGGCCCGACGGCTACACCATCATGATCACGCCGGCGAGCTCCACCATCGCCGCGGCGCCGCATCTCTTCAAGCAGCTGCCCTTCGACACGACCAAGGACTTCACCGCGGTGACCACGGTCGCCTCGCTGTCGTTCGTGATCGCCGTGGACGCGGCCAAGCCGATCAAGTCGATTCCCGAGCTGATCGCACACCTGAAGGGCCGGCCGAACGACGGCTTCTACGGCACGAGCAACAACACGGGCCAGATCTCCGCCGAGCTGTTCAAGGAGCGAGCCGGCTTGAAGACCCCCTTTGTGCCCTTCAAGACCAACGCCCAGGCGCTGATCAGCCTGCTGCAGGGCGAGCTCGACTTTCTCGCCTACGATGCCACCTGGGCCGTGACGCAGCAGCGCGGCGGGAAGCTGCGCATCCTCGCGGTCACCTCGACCAAGCGCTCGATCGCGCTGCCGGACACGCCGACGCTCGCGGAGCTCGGCTACGGCGATTTCGACATCACGCCGTGGTGGGGCGTCGTCGTCGCCGCCGGCACGCCGAAGCCGATCGTGGACAAGCTGGCGGGGTGGTTCAACCAGATCACCGCGACCGAGGAGACCAGGCAGTTCCTCGAGCGCGCCGCATTCGACGCCTTCCCGGGGACGCCCGAGTCGATGACGGCGCTGCTCAAGAGCGACGCGGAGCGCTGGGGGCGCTACGTGAGGGTGGCGAAGATCGAGCCGCAGTAGGGCGGATCGTGGAGAACAAGGTGATCGAGCGCATCCCCGAGCTGGTGAACAACGACCCTGCGATCGTGCGCTGGGGCCGCGGCATGAACGAATCGTTCATGGTCGAGGTTGGCGACAGCCAGTACGTGCTGACCGTGCGCGAAGGGCGGGTGGAGGCGGTCGCGAAGGGACCGTTCGTCATGCGACCCTGGCGCTTCGCGATCCGCGCGGAGCGGGCGGCGTGGGAGAAGTTCTGGGCGAAGGTGCCGGCGCCCGGCTGGCACGACCTCTTCGCGCTGCTCCGGCGGGGAGACGTCGCGTTCGAAGGCGATCAGCGCGTGCTGGTCGCGTACCTTATGTACCTGAAGCTCGTGCTCGCGGCGCCGCGGAGACTCGCGCGGTGAGCGCCCGCATCGAGCCGGTCACCGGGCGCTACGCGCACCTCGAGCTCGGCGGCAAACCGCATCGCATCTACTTCGAGGAAGCGGGAGAAGGGATCCCGCTCGTCTGCCTGCATACCGCGGGGTCGGACGGGCGCCAGTACCGTGCGGTGCTGAACGACGCTGCGATCACGCGGAGCTACCGCGTGATCGTGTTCGACATGCCGTGGCACGGCAAGTCCTCGCCGCCCGCCGGCTGGGAGAAGGACGACTACCGCCTCACCGCCGCTTCTTATACCGACCTCATCATGACGTTCGCGCACGAGCTCGGGCTCGTGCGGCCGGTGGTGATGGGCTGCTCGATCGGCGGACGCATCGTGCTCCACCTCGCGCTCGAGCACGCGCGGGAGTTGCGCGCGCTGATCGGGCTGCAATCCGCCGCGTACGTCGAGCGCTACTACGACGCGGCGTGGCTGAATCACCCCGAAGTGCATGGCGGCCAGGCGTGCGGCGCCATCGCCTACGGCCTGATGTCGCCGGTGAGCCCGGAGGCGCAGCGTTGGGAGACCGTCTGGCACTACATGCAGGGCGGGCCGGGCGTCTTCACCGGCGACCTGTTCTTCTTCCAGGGCGTCGGCGAGGTGCGCGATCGCCTCGGGGCGATCGACACGAGTCTCTGCCCGCTCTACATGCTCACCGGCGAGTACGACTACTCGGCCTCACCGCGGGACACCGAGATGGCCGCGGCGCGGATCCGGGGCGCGAAGGTGACGATCATGAAGGGGCTCGGCCACTTCCCGATGAGCGAGGACCCAGAGGCGTTCCTCGGCTACCTCCGCCCGGTCCTCGACGAGATTCGCGCCACGACGAAGTGACCGCCGCGGCCGGGGTGGTGCTGGCGATCGGCATTCACCACCCCGGTGGGTGGTGTCTCAGCCTTCCTTGCCGCAATCGCGCCGCACGATGCCCTTCTCCTGGGCATACTGCGCCGCCGAGGCCTCGATCATCGGCCGCACGATCGACTGGTCGGACGGGATCCAGTCGGTGATGACTTTCCACTCGTTGCCGTCCCACTGCTGGAACTTCACCGCGCCGCCGCCCTCGTGGTCCATGCACGAGACCTTGAGCGGTTGCATGAAGCCGGACGCGCCGAGCGCCTTGAGGCGCGTGTCGTCGATGTTGAGGTTCTCCAGCCCCCAGCGGATCTGTTCCCCGGTCATCGGCTTGCCCTTGCCGAACTTCTCCTGCGCAGTGCGCACCGGCTCGGTGGTCAGGATCCCCCAGAGCACGCCGCGGTTGTAGTAGATCGTTCCAAACCGCGACTTGTCGTCGAGCTCGCCTTGACCCTTGGCGTAGACGTATTTTTGGATCTCCTTGAGCACCGGGAAATTGGTGCCGGGCGCGTTGAAGCCCGCGGCGATGTAGCCCTTCGCCGCGGCGCCCGCCGGGATCACGTCCTCATCCGCGCCGGACCACCACACCCCCAAGATCTTGGTGCTCGGGAAGCCCGTCTTCGCGGCGGCCTTCAGCGCCGTCGGGTTCATCACCCCCCAGCCGCGCAGGATCACCCAGTCGGGCCGGAGCTGCCGGATCTGCAGCCACTGCGACTGCTGCTCGTTGCCCGGGTGTGGCACCGCGATGTGCGTCACCTCGAAGCCGTACTTCTTCGCCTGGACCTCGAGGATCGGGATGGTCTCCTTGCCGTAGGCCGAGTCGTGATAGAGGTTCACGATCTTCTTGCCCTTCAGCTTGTCCATCCCGCCTTCCTTCATGCCGATGAACTTGATCTTGGCGGTGTTCTGCGACCAGTAGTTCGTGATCAGCGG
>DATEDA010000190.1:0-30826 GCA_035286595.1 Burkholderiales bacterium
CGTGCGCGCCTGCCGGTCCTTCAGGCCCCGCAGCCATTCGACCAATGGCTGCTCACCGGCCGGGGTCTGGTAATAGCGAAGCTCGATGGCCATTGTAATTTATAGTTAACAACCGGTCAACGCCAGCCTATGCCCCTTCAACCACCGTCGCCCCGGTGAGCAGGATCAGCGCCGAACGCGCTTCGTCGCGCGAGCGGGAACCGAGAAATGAACGCATCGCGCAGTCTAGCCGCCGGGGTGGCTCAGCGAATGAGCCTGGCCCGGGTCCGCCATGGGAGACCGCAAGCATTTGTGAGTGAGCGGGCAGGGGTTCCAACCAAGGGCCCTGCTCGAGGGGCGTGAAACTCCGGGGCGTGACCGACTCGCGATGCACGTGCCGATCGTCGGGGTCAATCGGCTTGTCGCCTGCGCCGCCTGATTAAACCGCGCTTGCCAGCATCGTGCCCTGGGCGACGGACTACGCGTTCCAGCGTTGACCACAGAAGCCAGAAACGAACAAGGGGCTGCATGATGCAACCCCTTGGAATTCTGGCGCGCCCGGCAGGATTTGAACCCACGACCCCCTGGTTCGTAGCCAGGTACTCTATCCAACTGAGCTACGGGCGCGAGGCTGCGAATTCTAGCAGAGCACCCTGCCCCCGGCCAGCTCCGGCACGCCCGAGCGGAGCTGCGCTAGCGATCCTCCTCGGGGATCGCGAGCCGCGCGCTCGTCACCGCGAGGAAGATCTCGCGCAGGAACACGACGAGGCTTCCGATCAGCGCCAGCATCGCGAGCACGAACAGCGCCGCCACCAGCCGCGTCAGGTCGGTGGCGACGAACGCGCCGGCGAAGGCACCGGCGATGAGCAGGCACACGAAAAGCGCGGACAGCACGGCCAGCGAGATCGCGAGGTACACGAGCCGGATGCGACGCGCGAGCAGGTGGAGCTCGCTCCGTGCTGCGGTCGCTTCGGAGACCTGCAGCGACGGGAGACGATCCTCGAGCACGCGGCTGCGGTCGACCGCGCGCCCGAGCCGGTTCGTGAGGACCACAATCAGCGTGCCGATACCGGTCAGCAGGAAGACCGGCGCGATCGCGAGCTCGATGACCCGCGCGATGTCGGCGATGTGCGGCTCGCTGGGAAGGGTCACGGTTCCCTCCTTATGGCCGGTCGAGCGCGACGCAGGCGCAGGGCCCTGAGTCCCATGACGACGCCGACCCAGGCGGAAATCGTTGCGATCGGGATCGACAACACCCACGGCCACACCACACCGACGACGGCAATCGCGATCAGCACAACGGCAACGACCACGAGCAGATTCGCTTCCGCGGGTCCGAGAACGCGCCGGCGCGTCAGGGCTGCGCCCACGGCAGCGCCAACACTCATCGCGCCGGCGGCGGCCCGCCCGGCGCTCCCGGACAGCGCTCGTCGTCGCCGGCCTGCGATGCCGACGGCAGTCGATGCCCTCACACGGGATCTCCGTCCGAGCACGATCTCCGTCGCGCTCGCGAGGTCGGCGTCGTACATCACCGCCATCCGCTCCGCGAAGTCCTCGTCCTCCACGGCCACGTCGAGCTCGTAGTTGGTGAGCCAGCTCGCGAGGTTGAGATTGGTCGAGCCCACCCGGGCCCAGCGGCTGTCGGCGACCGCCGTCTTCGCGTGCAGCATCGAACCGTTCCATTCGAAGACGCGCACGCCGGCCTCCAGCAGTCCCCGGTAGCCGGCGCGCGACAGGCGGCTCACGACGGGTATGTCGCTGGCGCCAGGCACGAGCAGGCGGACGTCGACGCCGTCGGACGCCGCAGCACAGAGGGCGTTCAGGTACGGCGTGTGCGCCACGAAGTACGCGTCGGTGAGCCACAGCCGGTCCTGCGCCGCCGCGGCGATCAGCTGGTCGAGCCGGAACAGGCCGCCGGAGCTCGGGACCGTCGCGACGACCCGGAGCGCGACGTTCCCCGCCGTCGGGATGGCGTTCGCTCCCGTGAGCTCCGCCTCGGGGATGGCCTTCGCCCCGGCGGCTCCCCAGACCTGGGCGAACGCGCGCTCGAGCGCGGCGACCGCCGGGCCGCGCAGCTCGATGCCGGTGTCGCGCCAGGCATCCAGCCCGCGCGCCGGATCGCCCAGCCACCTCGCGGATGCGCACAGGCCGGTCACGAAGCCGACGTGTCCATCTACGGCCAGCATCTTGCGATGGTCGCGGGTGAGCCAGCCGAGCGGGCTGTCGAGTCGCGGCGGATTGAAGCAGCAGACCTCGCCACCCGCCTGCACGACCGGCTCGAACAGCGATCTCCGCGCGCGCGTGCCGAGCCAGTCGTAGATGAGCCGAATGCGTACGCCCGCCCGAGCCCGATCCGCAAGGGCGTGCATGAACTCGCGCCCGACGGAATCGTTGCCGATGATGTAGCACTCGAAGAAAACACTCCGTTCCGCGGAACGGATGGCATCGAGCCACGCCGGAAAGTGCTCGGCTGCATCCTTCAGGATGCGCACGCCGTTTCCGGCGATCAGCGGGGCCCCGGTGGCGCGCGCGAACGCCTGATCTGCGAGCGGACTGAGCGCCTTCGGCTCGAGGGTCCTGCCACCGCCTGCCTCGAGGGTGAGGTTGAGATGGTCCATCGTCCCGCGAAACCTTAGCACATGCCATGCATGGCACCGGCCCGCTCGGGGGACCGCAAGATTTGCTGTGCTATAGTCTGCGCCGCCGCGGAGAGATGCCCGAGTGGCCGAAGGGGGCGCCCTGCTAAGGCGTTATACGGGCAAAACCCGTATCGAGGGTTCGAATCCCTCTCTCTCCGCCACTAACACGAAGAAGCCCGCGCAAGCGAACAGAAGGACGGCCCCGGCCGCAAGTACTTCGGGACCGTTTGGGAGAGGGCAACGTCATGCGTCTGCTGCTCGTCAACCCGAAGTTCCCCGAAAGCTTCTGGACGTACAAGTGGGCGATCGACGAGATCCTCGTCCGCACGCGCACCACCAATCCCCCGCTCGGCCTGGCGACGCTCGCCGCGCTGTGCCCGCCCGACTGGGACGTGACCATCGTCGACGAGAACGTCGAACCGCTCCCGCTCGCGCCCGAGGCCGATCTGATCGGGATCTGCGGGATGGGCGTGCAGTTCCCGCGGCAGACCGAGCTTCTTCACTACTATCGTGCGCGCGGCCATTACGTCGTGGCGGGCGGCAGCTACGCCTCGCTCTGCCCGGAGAAGTACGACGGCCTCGCGGATACCGTGGTCGCCGGCGAGTCGGAGTACGCCTGGCCGAAGTTCTGTCGCGACTTCGTCGCCGGCGAGGCAAAGGCGCTGTACCAGGAGACGGACACCGTCGGGCTGGCGGATTCGCCCACGCCGCGCTTCGATCTCCTGAAGCTCGACCTGTACTCGGCGGCCTCGATCCAGTTCTCGCGCGGTTGCCCGTTCCGCTGCGAGTTCTGCGACATCATCGTGATGTTCGGGCGGCGCCCGCGCGTCAAGAGCGTGGAGCAGATCGGCCGCGAGCTCGATGCGCTCCGGGCCCAGGGCATGCGGCGGGTGTTCTTCGTCGACGACAACCTCATCGGCAACCGCCCGCAGGCGAAGGCGCTGCTCGCGTTCCTGGCCGACTACCAGGCGCGGCACCGCTACCGCTTCAGCTTCGGTACCGAGGCGTCGCTCAATCTCGCCCGGGACGCCGAGCTCCTGCGCCTGTTCCAGGCAGCCAACTTCGCGTGGGTCTTCATCGGGATCGAGACGACCGACGAGGCGAGCCTCAAGGAAACCAAGAAGACGCAGAACGTGGGCGGGGACATGCTCGCCGACGTGCGGCGGATCTACGCGCACGGCATCGACGTGCTCGCGGGCTTCATCATCGGGTTCGACAACGACACGCTCGCCACCTTCGAGCACCAGCGTGCGTTCGTCCAGGCGTCCGGCATCCAGGCGGCGATGATCGGACTGCTGCACGCGCTGCCGCGCACGCCGCTCTACGAACGGCTCCAGCGCGAGGGTCGCCTTCGTGAACACGTCGACCATTACAACAACACGCGCCCGGGCACCAACGTCGTGCCGAAGCGCATGGACTACGACGAAATGGTCGAGCGGTATCAGTGGCTCTATCGCGAGCTGCTGACCGACCGCGCGATCGGCGAGCGGATCCGCAACAAGATGCGCTACCTGCACGCGCCGATCTACACGGGCGGGTTCGAGGGGCGCGACAGCCTGCGGATCGTCTGGCGCTTCCTCCGCAAGGGGATCCTGCCCGGCGGCCCGGCGCGGTGGATCGCCTTCCTGCGCTCGCTGCCGCTCGCTCACCCCAACCGGATTCCGATGGTCATCGCGGACTGGGTCATGGGCCTCTCCATGGCGGATTTCGCGCGGCGGCGGTTCGAGGCGCCGGTCGTCGACGCGGGCTCGGCGGCGCGCCGCATCGACTCGGTCCGCGCGGCGATCGCGCGCTACGTGGAGGCGGGCAAGGCCGGGCTGCAGATCACGGCCGATCCCATCCCCAGCCTGTCGCTGTCGATGCACGGCCTGCTCGACCGGCGGTTCTTCACCCGGGCGGCGCGCCAGCTCGAGCGGCTGCTACGGCACACGCCGTCCACGCTCACGCTGCGGATCGAGGCCTTGCGGGACGCGGAGCGACAGCACCTCGAGCGGCTGCTGCGGCGGCTGCGGCGGTACGGCGACCGGATCTCGATCGTCGTCGACGAGCGCGTGCGCCACGCAGTGGCGATCGACTCGTCGGTCTTTCACCTCGTGCTGACCGCCCGCCCGGGGTAGCGCCCGGGCGCCCGGGATCACGCCGCCTGGTCGAGCCCGAACGCCTTGTGGAGCACGCGCACCGCGAGCTCCAGGTACTTCTCGTCGACCACGACCGAGATCTTGATCTCCGAGGTCGAGATCATCTCGATGTTGATCCCCTCTTCCGCGAGCGTCCGGAACATCTGGCTGGCGATCCCGACGTGGGATCGCATGCCGACTCCGACCATCGAGACCTTGCAGACCCGGTTGTCCCCCACCACGCCCTTCGCGCCGATGTGCGCCTGCACCTTCTTCGCGATCCCGAGCGCCTTCTGGTAGTCGTTGCGATGGACCGTGAAGGAGAAGTCGGTGATGCCGTCGACGCTCGCGTTCTGGATGATCATGTCGACGTCGATGTTGGCGTCGGCGATCGGCCCCAGGATCGCGTAGGCGATCCCCGGCCGGTCGGGGACGCTCATCACGGTGATCTTCGCCTCGTCGCGGTTGAACGCGATGCCGGAAATGATTGCCTGTTCCATCTTCTCGTCTTCCTCGAACGTGATCAGCGTGCCGTCGCCCTCCTCCTCGAAGCTCGACAGCACGCGTAGCCGCACCCGGTACTTGCCGGCGAACTCGACCGCCCGGATCTGAAGCACCTTCGAGCCGAGGCTCGCCATCTCGAGCATCTCCTCGAAGGTGATCGTGGCGAGCCGGCGCGCCTCGGGGACGATGCGCGGGTCGGTGGTGTAAACGCCGTCGACGTCGGTGTAGATCTGGCACTCGTCCGCCTTCAGGGCCGCGGCGAGCGCGACCGCCGAGGTGTCCGAACCGCCGCGGCCGAGCGTCGTGATGTTGCCCGCGGCGTCGACGCCCTGGAAACCCGCGACGACGGGGATCGTTCCCGCGGCGAGGTCGCCGCGCAGCCGCTCCTCGTCGATGCTGAGGATCCGCGCCTTGTTGAAGGCGTTGTCGGTCACGACCCGCACCTGGGCGCCGGTGTAGCTCTTGGCCTTGACGCCGAGCTCGGCGAGCGCGATCGCGAGCAGGCCGATGGTCACTTGCTCGCCGGTCGCGGCGACGACGTCGAGCTCGCGCGGATCGGGGGTCGCGTGGATCTCCCGTGCGAGGCCGATCAGCCGGTTGGTCTCGCCGGCCATTGCCGAGGGCACGACGACCACCTGGTGCCCCTTGGCCCTCCAGCGCGCGACGCGCCGCGCGACCGCCTTGATCCTGTCAACGCTGCCGACAGAAGTGCCGCCGTACTTCTGCACGATCAATGCCATATTTGACACCGAGAAAAGGCGCGCATTCTACCGGACCCCCGCCATGGGGGCGCGAGCCGGGCTGTTACGATTGTTTACGATCCCCGCACATTGCAAGGATATGACGTTGTGCTAGCATTCCGGGACGCTCCCGGGGGAGCCCAAAAAATCAAGGCGGAAGGGCACGCAACCAAATGAAGATCTTCAACTTCTCGATCAATCCGAAAGAGATCCGGCGCAAGCTCGGCCTGAACCAGCAGGACTTCTGGACCAAGATCGGCGTGACGCAGAGCGGCGGGTCGCGCTACGAGAGCGGCCGTGAGATGCCGAAACCGGTGCTCGAGCTGCTGCGGCTCGTGCACGTCGAGAAGCTCGACCTGAGCCGGGTGAAGAAGGACGACTTCGAGGTCCTGGAGTACCTGAAAGAGAACCACCCGGACCTGTACCGCACCCTCAAGAAGGCGTCCAAGACCCAGCGCGGCGGGAAGCGCAGCAGCGGCCCGAGTACCGACCACTGAGTTTCTCCTCGACTCTAGAAAAAGCCGACCAGGGAGGTCGGCTTTTTCGCTTGTGGATGGGGGATGGGCAGGATGGGGAGGGATTCGCCGACGTACCGCCGGCCGCGGTTCGGCGGCGCGGCATCGCCGAACCCTTCGAATCCCTCACGCGAGCCGAGCAGTCGGCTCGCTCCCATGCGCCATGGAACACAAAAGCCCGCGTATGCGGGTTTTTTTGTTCGTGGGGGACGGGGAGGGATTCGGTCACGTACCGCGACCCCGGCGCGGCGGCCCTTCGGGCATCGCCGCGCCTTTCGAATCCCTCACGCGAGCCGAGCAGTCGGCTCGCTCCCATGCGCCATGGAACACGAAAGCCCGCGTACGCGGGCTTTTTCTGTTCCATGGCGGATGGGGAGGGATTCGAACCCCCGGACCCTTGCGGGTCAACGGTTTTCAAGACCGCCGCATTCGACCGCTCTGCCACCCATCCGGGGCCGAAGTCTCCGCAACGCTTCAATGACTTAGCGCGGCCGCGACTATAGCACGCCGACTACGCTCCGCCGCCACGCGCCCGCCCCTGCCGACTCGCTGACGACCGAGTCGCTATACTCGCGGACGAAACTCCCGGCGCTGGACGACCTCTAAGCGCCGAGGACCCAACAAGGAGGAAGCAATGCAACCCGTCCAGGCCAACGTCCCGTCGCACGCGGAGGAGCGCGCGCTCGAGCAACACAAGGTACTGCGCAACACCTACCTGCTGCTCGCGATCACCCTCGTCCCGACGGCGATCGGGGCGGTGATCGGCACGAATCTCAATCTCTCCTTCCTGCGGTCGAACCCGATCGTTTCGTTCTTCGTGATCCTCGCCGTGTTCTACGGCTGGATCTGGGCGATCGAGCGCAACCGCAACAGCGGGCTGGGCGTCGGTCTGCTGCTCGGTTTCACCTTCTTCCTCGGACTGCTGCTCGGCCCGCTGTTCCAGTCCGTGCTCGGTCTGAGGAACGGCGCGCAGCTCGTGATGCTCGCCGCGGGCGGAACCGCCGCGGTGTTCCTCGGGCTGTCGGCCGTCGCGACGACGACGACCCGGGATTTCAGCCGGCTCGGCAGCTTCCTCTTCATCGGCGTGATCGTCATCATGCTCGCAGTCGTCGCCAACGTGTTCTTCGCGAGCCCGGTGCTGCACCTCGCGATCCTCGCCGCGTTCATCGTGTTCTCGTCGCTCCTGATCCTGTGGCAGCTCAACTCGATCGTCCGCGGCGGCGAGACGAACTACGTCTCCGCGACGCTCACGCTGTACGTCGCCATCTACAACCTGTTCTCGAGCCTGCTGCAGCTCCTCGGGATCTTCGGCGGCGAGCGCGACTGATCGCGAGGAAATTCCGCGACGGAGGGCGGCTTCGGCCGCCCTTTTTGTTCATCCACCACCCCGTCGCGCTCCGCGCGACACCCCTCCTCATCCGAGGAGGGGAGCGTCAATCGCGCGCGAACAGCGCGATCGATTCGACGTGGCCGGTGTGCGGGAACATGTTGACGACACCCGCCGCGGCGAGCCGATAGCCGTTGCGATGGACCAGGACCCCGGCGTCCCGCGCGAGCGTCGCCGGATCGCACGACACGTACACGATCCGGCCCGGCGCGCCGTCCGCGAGCGCCTTGATGATCTCGATCGCGCCCTCGCGCGGCGGATCGAGGAGCATGGCGTCCCAGCGAGGCAGCCTGGCGCAGGCCGCGGCATCGAAAAGATCGGCCACCGTGAACTCGACAGCGAGCCCGTTGCGGCGCGCATTGTCCCGCGCCCGCTCGATGAGCCCGGCATTCACGTCGATGCCGGTCACCGCGGCCCCGGAGCGCGCGATCGGCAGCGCGAAGTTTCCGAGCCCGCAGAAGAGATCCAGGACGCGCTCGCCGGGGCGCGGCGCGAGCAGCCGCATCGCGCGTCGCACCAGGACCGCGTTGACGTCGTAGTTCACCTGGGTGAAGTCCGTCGGCAGAAACTGAACCTGCACCCCGAACTCCGGGAGGGTGTAGTAGAGCGGTGGCGAGTCGAGCGGGTGAAACGGCCGCACCGAGTCGGGCCCGCCCGGCTGCAGCCAGAGCTGCACGCCGTGGGCGTCGGCAAAGCCCCTCAGCGCCGCCTCGTCCGCTGACGTCGGGGGCTCGAGCACGCGCAGCACGAGTACCGTCACCGCCTCGCCGACCGCGACCTCGATCTGCGGCACCCGGTCGTGAATGGAGAGCGCCCCGACCAGCCCGCGGAGCGGCACGAGGAGGGCCGAGACCGACGGCGGGAGGACATCGCAGCTCGTGATGTCCGCGACGTAAGTCGACTTGCGCTCGCGAAACCCGACGAGCGCCCCGCCCTTCTTCTCCACGAAGCGCGCCGAGAGGCGCGCCCGGCGGCGGTAGCCCCAGGCCGGGCCGTGGATCGGGGAAAGCAGCCCCTCCGCCCGCAGCTTGCCGATGTGCCAGAGCGCGTCCTCCAGCACCCGCTGCTTCGTCGCCACCTGCGCGCGCGAGTCGAGGTGCTGGATCGCGCACCCCCCACAGGTCCCGAAGTGCGGACACCGGGGCGCGACGCGCGACGAACTCTCGCGGACGCGGTGCGTCGGGGTCCCGAGGTCGTAGCTCCGTTTGCGCTCGCAGACGAGATACTCGACCCGCTCGCCCGGCAACGCGCCGTCGATGAACACCGCCTTGCCGTCGACGTGCGCGACGCCGCGGCCTTGCAGGTCGAGCGACTCGATGAGGGCCACGGGCATGGCCGGGCGCCCTACCGCAGGCGCCCCCCTCCTTCGCTCACTGTCCGTCGTCGGGCCAGCGCGCGAGGAACTCGCGCCAGTGAGGCTCGTCGAGGCCCGCGATCATGGTGCGCGCGAGCGCCAGCTCCCGCCGGTGCTCGTCGCGGTCGAGGGCGCCGCGCATCACCTGGAAGCGCAGGTAGACGAGCCAGGTGTTGAACACATCCGCCTCGCAGTAGTTGCGGATGTCGGCGATCCGCCCCGCGCGGAACGCGTCCCAGACCTGCGACCCGTCCAGGCCGAGCTTGCCCGGCAGGCCGAGCAGCCGCGCCAGCTGGTCGAGGGGCGCGCTCGCGCGCCCCTGGTAAAGCGACAGGAGATCCATCAGATCGAGGTGCCGCGTGTGGTACCGCGCGATGTAGTTGTTGTAGCGGAAATCGCGGCTGTCGGCGAAGTCGCCCTCGCCCATGTCCCAGTACCGCGGGGCCGCCACGCCGTGGATGAGGCCGCGGTAGTGGAGCACCGGCAGGTCGAACCCGCCGCCGTTCCAGGAGACGAGCCGCGGCGTGTACTTCTCGATGCCGTCGTAGAAGCGCTGGACGAGCTCGCCCTCGCCGTCGGTCGGCGAGCCGAGCGACCAGACGCGGAGCTGATCCCGCTCGCGCAGCAGGCACGCGATGGCGACGATGCGCTGCAGATGCAGCGGCAGGAAGTCCTGGCCGCTCGTGGCGCGGCGGCGCTGGAAGGCGATCTCGGCGACGTCCGCGTCGGCGAGCGACGGGTCGAGATCCAGGACCGACCGGTAGCCCGCCACGTCGGGTACGGTCTCGATGTCGAAGACGAGCGTCGCCGGCATGCGGCCTCGCGCGTCAGTCGGGGAAGACGCCGGTCGAGAGGTACCGGTCGCCGCGGTCGCAGATGATCGCGACGATCGTCGCGTCGGTCGCTTCCCGCGAGATCCGGAGCGCGACGTGCACGGCGCCACCGGAGGAGATGCCGGCGAAGATCCCCTCCACGCGGGCGAGCCGCCGCGCCATCTCCTCGGCGTCCGCCTGGCTCACGTATTCGAGGCGGTCGACCCCCTTCGGGTCGTAGATCTTCGGCAGGTAGGCCTCGGCCCACTTGCGGATGCCGGGAATCTGCGAGCCTTCGGTCGGCTGGCAACCGATGATCCGGATCTTCGGATTCTGCTCTCTCAGGAACCGTCCCGCGCCCATGATCGTCCCGGTCGTGCCCATGCTGGACACGAAATGCGTGATGCGGCCCCCGGTGTCGCGCCAGAGCTCCGGACCCGTGCCCTCGTAGTGGGAGCGCGGGTTGTCGGGGTTCGCGAACTGGTCGAGCATCACGCCCTTGCCTTCCGCGATCATCCGGTCGGCCAGGTCGCGCGCGGCCTCCATTCCCCCTTCCTTCGGCGTGAGGATGATCTCGGCGCCGTAGGCGCGCATCGTCTGCCGCCGTTCGGCCGAGAGGTGCTCGGGCATGATGAGCACCATCCGGTACCCGCGCATCGCCGCCACCATCGCGAGGGCGATGCCGGTGTTGCCGCTCGTCGGCTCGATCAGCGCGTCGCCGGGCTTGATCCGCCCCCGCTCCTCGGCGCGCCTGATCATCGAGAGCGCCGGGCGGTCCTTCACCGAGCCCGCGGGGTTGTCGCCCTCGAGCTTGCAGAGAATCACGTTCGTGGTCTCGCCGGGAAGGCGCTTGAGCCGCACGAGCGGGGTGTTGCCGACGGTGTCCTCGAGGGTCTTGTACATGAGCTCGCTGCTGGAGAGCGCTACGCCGCGGCGCCGGCTCGCGCGAGCTCCGACATGTAACGCTCGACGCCCTCGGCGACGGTGAGAAACGGCGCATCGTAGCCCGCACCCCGGAGCGCCGCGAGGTCGGCCTGGGTGAAGCTCTGGTACCGGCCCTGGAGCGCCGCCGGGAACGGGATGTACTCGATCGCGCCCTGCAGCTTCAGCTCGGCCAGGGGGAGCGCCGGCTGCCCCGACGCCCGCCGGCAGCTGTTGATCACGCTCTCGGCCACCTCGTTGAACGACTGCGCGCGCCCCGTGCCGACGTTGAAGATCCCCGAGAGCTCCGGGTGATCGAGGAAATGAAAGCCGACCTTGACGACGTCCTCGACCGAAACGAAGTCGCGCCGCTGCTCGCCGTCCGCGTACCCGTCGGCGCCCCGGAACAGGCGCACCCGCCCGTCCGCGCGGTACTGGTTGTAGAAGTGCCACGCAACCGAAGCCATGCGGCCCTTGTGGCCTTCGTTCGGCCCGTAGACGTTGAAGTAGCGAAACCCCGCGACCTGCGAGGCGGCGTCGGGAAGCCGGCGGCGAACGATCTGGTCGAAGAGATACTTCGAGTAGCCGTAGACGTTCAGGGGCGCCTCGCACTCCGGCGACTCGTGGAACACCCGGCCCCCGCCGTAGACCGCAGCCGACGACGCGTAGAGGAACGGGATCTCCTCGGCGAGGCAGAAGTCGAGCAGCGCGAGCGAGTAGCGGTAGTTGTTCTCCATCATGTAGCGCCCGTCGGTCTCCATCGTGTCGGAGCAGGCGCCCTGGTGAAAGACGGCGTCGAGCGCGCCCTCGAACTCTCCGGCCGACAGGCGATCGAGGAACTCCCGTTTGTCCAGGTAGTCGGCGATCTCGCAGCCGACGAGGTTCCGGAACTTGTCGGCACGCGTGAGGTTGTCGACGGCGACGACGTTGTCGACGCCGCGACCGTTCAGGGCGCGGACGAGCTGCGAGCCGATGAAGCCCGCGGCGCCGGTGACGACGTAGTAGTTCATGGCCGAGGGGACGTTTCCGCGAGGTCCGCGGCGAGTTCGTCTGGGTGGACGACCGCCGTGCCGAGTTTACCAACCACGATCCCGGCCGCGTGATTGGCGATTCGAACGGCCTCGTCGAGCGACGCACCGCTGCCGATCGCGACCGCGAGTGTAGCGATGACCGTGTCGCCTGCCCCACTCACGTCGGCCACCGGGCGCTTCCTGGCCGAGACGCTGTGAACCCCCTCGGCGCGGTACAGCGTCATCCCCTGATCGCCTTTCGTCAAAAGCAGGGCGTCGAGGCCGAGCTCCGCGCGGAGCTTTTGCGCGCGACCAGTCAGGTCCGCCTCGTCCCGCCAGCGGCCGACGACCTCGCGCAGCTCGTTGAGGTTCGGCGTGAGCACGTTAGCGCCGCGGTAGCGCGCATAGTCGTCGCCTTTCGGATCGACGAGCACCGTCTTCCCGGCGCCGCGCGCAAGGCTGATCATCCGCTCGATGTGGGTGAGCCCGCCCTTGCCGTAGTCGGAGAGCACCACGACGTCGTAGTCGCCGAGGCTCGCCTCGAACTCGGCGAGCTTTGCGGCGAGGACCTCGTGCGAGGGGTCGCTCTCGAAATCGGCCCGGACGAGCTGCTGTCCGCGCGCGATCACGCGCAGCTTCACAGTGGTCGCGAGCGTTGGGTCGCGATGGAGGCTGCCGCGGACGCCCGCCGCCGCGACGAGCCGTGCGAGCGCCTCCCCGGGCTCATCGCCGCCGACGACCGAGAGCAGGCCCGCCTGCGCGCCCAGCGCGGTGCAGTTGCGCGCGACGTTCGCCGCACCGCCCGGACGTTCCTCGGTTTCCTTGACGAGAACGACCGGGACCGGCGCCTCGGGCGAGATCCGGCTCACGTCGCCGAACCAATAGCGATCCAGCATCACGTCGCCCACCACGAGCACCCGGGCGCGAGCGAGGTCAGGGAGCACGCTGCCCTTACGCATCGCCGAGGGGGATCTGCAAGGGGGCTTGCCCCCTTGCTCCAACATGGGGGATATACAAGGGGGTCTCCCCTTGTTCGTACGAAGGCTTTTTCCCACTTGGCTTCATCGCGGACTAGGTTATTTGCTCCCTGCCGATCGGGTAGTACTCGAACGCGAGCCGCCGCAGCTCCCCGGGCTCGTAGAGATTCCGGCCGTCGAAGATCACCGGCTGCTTGAGGCGCGCGCGCAGACCCGCGAAGTCGGGGCTCCGGAACTCCTTCCACTCGGTAACGATCGCGAGCGCGTCCGCTCCGTCCGCGGCGCCGAGCGGGGACTCGGCGTAGGTGACGCGCGGCTCCTGGCCGAAGTGTCGACGCGCCTCGGGCATCGCCGCAGGATCGTACACGGAGACGCTCGCGCCACGCCGGAGCAGCTCGGCCACCAGCACCCGGCTCGGCGCCTCGCGCATGTCGTCGGTGTTCGGCTTGAACGCGAGTCCCCAGACCGCGAACCGGCGGCCGGCGAGACGCTCGCCGAACCGGCGCACGATCTTGCCGACGAGCACCTGCTTCTGCGCCTCGTTCGCCCGCTCGACGGCCGCGAGCAGCCGCAGGTCGATCCCGACGCCGGCCGCGGTCCGGGCGATTGCCCGCACGTCCTTGGGAAAGCACGAGCCGCCGTAGCCGAGCCCCGGATAGAGGAAGTGGAACCCGATGCGCGAGTCGGCGCCGATGCCGCGACGGACCTGCTCGATGTCGGCGCCCAGGCGCTCGGCGAGGTTCGCGAGCTCGTTCATGAACGAGATCCGGGTCGCGAGCATCGCGTTGGCAGCGTACTTCGTGAGCTCGGCCGAGCGCACGTCCATGACGATCAGCCGCTCGTGGTTGCGCTGGAACGGAGCGTAGAGGAGCCGCATCATCCGCGTCGCTGCCGCGTCGTCGGCGCCGATCACGATGCGGTCGGGACGCATGAAATCCTCGACCGCCGCGCCTTCCTTCAGGAACTCCGGATTCGACACCACGCTGTATGGCACCGCTACGCCCCGGGCCGCGAGCTCCTCGGCGATCGCCTGCCTGACCGCGTCCGCGGTGCCCACGGGGACGGTGGATTTGTCGACGACCAGCCGCTCCCCGGTCATGTGGCGGCCGATCGTCCGCGCCGCGGCGACCACGTGGCGAAGATCCGCCGCGCCGTCCTCGTCGGGCGGCGTCCCGACCGCGATGAACTGCGCGACGCCGTGGGCCACGCTCTCGGCCGGGTCGGTCGTGAAGCGGAGCCGGCCCGCGGCGCGGTTGCGCGCGACGAGCTCGGGAAGCCCGGGCTCGTGGATCGGCACCTCGCCGCCGTCGAGGACCGCGATCTTGCGCGCGTCGACGTCGTAGCACAGGACGTCGTTGCCGACTTCGGCGAAGCAGGCGCCCGAGACGAGCCCGACGTAGCCGGTCCCGATCATCGTGATCTTCACCGCTCCCCCCGGGTCGGGCGCTCACAGCGCGAGGTCATACTCCTCCGTCCGCCGCGGCGGGTAGGTCTCCCAGTTCATGCACGCCGGGCACTGCCAGTGGAACTGGCGGGCGCGGAAGCCGCAGTTCTCGCAGCGGTAGCGCGCGAGCCGGCGCGTCTGCCCCTGCACGAGGTTGCGCACGAGCTCGATGTCGTGGCGCCGCTCCACCGGCGCGCTCAGGAGCTCCGCCTCGAGCAGCTTGTCCAGCCCGAGCAGCGTGGGATTGCGGCGCAGCTCGTCCCGGACGAGCCGGTACGCGGCCTCCGGCCCCTCGGCGTCGAGCGTCGACTGGAAGACGACGTCCAGGAGATCGAGCGACGGGTATTGCGCGAGATAGCCGCGCAGCAGCGTGAGCCCGGTCGCCGGATCGCCGATCGTCTGGTAGCTCTTCAGGAGCCGGTGGGCGACGAGCGCGAGGAAGGTCGGGTTCTGCGTCTCGACGCGCTTCCACTCTTCGATCGCGTCCTGTTCCCGCCCGGCGGCAGCCGCGAGGTCGCCGGCGAGGATGCTCGCGCGGACGCACTTGCGGTTCGCCTTCAGCGCCTCCTTCAGCAGCTCGTGCGCCGCCTCCGGGCGCGAGTGCGTGGCCTCGACGGCGGCGAGCTCGCAGTAGAACTCGGCGATCTCCTTCTGCCACGACTGGCTGGTCTCCGACTCGAGCGCGCGCGCGGTCTCGATCGCCTTCTGCCAGTCCTTCTCCTGCTGATAGATCTCGAGCAGGCGCTGGAGGGCCTCGAGGCGCTTGGCGCTGTCGCGCAGCTTCACGAACACATCCTCCGCCCGGTCGAGCAGCCCCGCCTTCAGGTAGTCGTGCCCGAGCTCGAACAGCGCCTGCACCCGCTGGTCGGCGGCGAGATCGGAGCGCTCGAGCAGGTTCCGGTGCATGCGGATCGCCCGCTCGGTCTCGCCACGGCGGCGAAAGAGGCTCCCGAGCGCGAAGTGCAGGTCGACGGTCTCGGGATCGACCTTCACCACCTCGATGAACGCCTCGATCGCCTTGTCGGGCTGCTCGTTCAGGAGGAAGTTGAGGCCCTTGAAGTACGAGCGCGGGAGGTTGCGCGACTCGGTGAGCAGGTGCTTGATGTCGATCCGGGCGGCGAGCCATCCCAGGCCGAAGAAGATCGGGAAGCCGATCAGCCACCAGAACTCGAAGTCCATTCGCCCCGACGTCCCTTGCGCTCTGGCGGGCTCTCCGGGCTAGGGCGCGAACGGCGTGCCGGGGACCGACGGCCGTTCCGGCCCGGCCGGCGGGCCCGCGGGTCCGGAGGCTCCCGGCTGGCGCAGTTCCAGCTCCTTCCGCAACCGCACGGCCTCCCGCCGCTGACGGGCGAGCGCCGGCAGGCACGCGATCACGCCGAACACCGCTCCGGCCGCGAAGCTCGCCAGCACGAGCAGGACGAGCGGCGTCTGCCACGCCGTATCGAAGTAGAAACGCAGCGTGACCGGCTCGGCGTTCTTGATCGCGAACAGCAGCACGACCACGAATACCGCGGTCCACGCGATGAAGCTGAAGAACCTCAGGACGACCAAGGCCTACCCCTGCGGGCACCGGGCCGGCGCCGGAGCCGCCAGGCTCAACCGCTCGCCCGCTGCGGCTGCTGCTGGCTCGCCCCGTGCCCGTCCTCGCCGTCCACGCGCTCGCGCAGCTCCTTGCCGGCCTTGAAGTGCGGCACGAACTTCTCCGGCACGTGCACCTTCTCGCCCGACTTCGGATTGCGGCCGATGCGCGCCGGCCGGTGGTTCAGCCCGAAGCTGCCGAACCCGCGGATCTCGATGCGCTGGCCGCTCACCAGACTGTGGGTCATGGCGTCGAGGATCATCTTGACCGCGTACTCCGCATCCTTGGCCACGAGCTGCGGATAGCGGCTTGCAAGCCGCGCGATCAGCTCCGACTTGGTCATGCGCCCCCCTCGTGCACGTCGCCCGCGCCCCGCTACTCGCGCGGCGTGTTCTTGTTGTCAAGCTTCGCCTTCAGGAGCGCGCCCAGGCTGGTCGTGCCGGCGCTCGCCGAGGAGGCGCTTTGCAGCTTCGCCATCGCCTCGCCCTCCTCCGCGACCTCCTTGGCCTTGATCGACAGGTTGATCGTGCGGTTCTTGCGGTCGATGTTGATGATCATCACCGTGACGCCGTCGCCTTCCTTGAGGTGGGTGCGCGCGTCCTCGACCCGGTCGCGCGCGACCTCGGAGGCCCGGAGATAGCCCTCGACCTCGCCGCTCAGTGCGATCACGGCGCCCTTCGCGTCGAGGCTCTTCACCGTTCCCGAGACGACGCCGCCCTTGTCGTGGGTCGCCACATAGGTGGTGAACGGATCGCCTTCGATCTGCTTCACGCCGAGCGAGATGCGCTCGCGCTCGGTGTCGATCGACAGCACCACCGCCTCGACCTCGTCGCCCTTCTTGTAGTCGCGGACCGCCTCCTCCCCGGGCTTCGACCACGACAGGTCGGAGAGGTGCACCAGGCCGTCGATCCCGCCCGGGAGCCCGATGAAGATGCCGAAGTCGGTGATCGACTTGATCACGCCCTTCACCCGGTCGCCCTTGCGGTGGTTCTGCGCGAACTCCTCCCACGGGTTCGGCAGGCACTGCTTCATGCCGAGCGAGATGCGGCGCCGGTCCTCGTCGATCTCGAGCACCATCACCTCGACCTCGTCGCCGAGCTGCACCACCTTGGACGGGTGGACGTTCTTGTTGGTCCAGTCCATCTCGGAGACGTGCACCAGGCCCTCGATCCCGCTCTCGATCTCCACGAACGCGCCGTAGTCGGTGAGGTTCGTCACCTTGCCGAAGAGGCGCGTCCCGGTCGGGTAGCGGCGCGAGATGCCGACCCACGGATCCTCGCCGAGCTGCTTCAGGCCGAGCGAGACCCGGTTCTTCTCCTGGTCGAAGCGCAGCACCTTCGCGGTGACTTCGTCGCCGACCGCGAGCACCTCCGACGGATGCTTCACCCGCCGCCACGCGAGATCGGTGATGTGCAAGAGGCCGTCGATCCCGCCGAGGTCGACGAACGCGCCGTAGTCGGTGATGTTCTTGACGATGCCCTTGACGACGGTGCCTTCCTGGAGGCTCGCGAGCAGCGCCTCGCGCTCGGCGCCGGCGGTCTGCTCGAGCACCGCGCGGCGCGAGACGACGACGTTGTTGCGCTTGCGGTCGAGCTTGATGACCTTGAACTCCATCGCCTTGCCCTCGTAGGGCGAGGTGTCCTTGACCGGACGCATGTCCACGAGGGAGCCGGGCAGGAACGCCCGGATGCCGTTGATCATGACGGTCAGGCCGCCTTTCACCTTGCCGGTGATGACGCCCTGCGCGGTGGTGCCGGCCTCGAGCGATTTCTCGAGATCGAGCCAGGCGGCGAGCCGCTTCGCCTTGTCGCGCGAGAGGCGCGTCTCGCCGTAGCCGTCCTCGAGCGCCTCGATCGCGACCGGAACGAAGTCGCCGACCTTGACCTCGACCTCGCCGCGGTCGTTGCGGAACTCGTCGATCGGGATGAACGATTCGGACTTGAGGCCGGCGTTGACGACGGCGAAGTTCTGGTCGACGCGCACCACTTCCGCAGTGATCACCTCGCCGATCCGCATCTCCTTGCGTTGCAGGCTTTCCTCGAAGAGCGCGGCAAAGCTTTCCTGAGGGGTGACTGCGGGGGAAACATTGGGCATAGACAATTTGACCTGGTTTGACCTGGCTTCGTCCGCATCGCGCGCTTCAGCGGCGCACGGGCGGGGTTCGTTGCACACGGCGGACCGGCTCGACGCCCTCCGCCCCCTGGCTTCTAGTTGCCTCCTCGGTACCACGCGAGCACCGCGTCCGCCGCCTCGTCCGGGGTCAACCCCGTGGTATCGAGGATCCGGGCATCGGGCGCCGGCTTGAGCGGCGCCACGACGCGGGCGGCATCGCGCGCGTCGCGTTGCTCGAGGTCGCGCAAAAGAGTTTGGATGTTAGCAGCGATTCCTTTGTCTTTCAACTGCTTATGGCGCCGTTCGGCCCGCGCCTCCAGGCTGGCGGTCAGGAACACCTTGAGCCGGGCGTCCGGGAACAGGAGCGAACCCATGTCGCGCCCGTCCGCGACCAGTCCCGGGGGCCGCCGGAACCCCCGCTGGCGGTCGAGAAGCGCCGCCCGCACCCCGGGAACCGCGGCCACCCGGGAGGCGGCCGTGCTGCAGGCCTCGGTCCGGATCGCCTCGGTCGCGCGCTCGTCCCCCAGAAACACCTCGCCATCGGCAAAAAACCGCGCATCGAGCCGGTCGGCGGCCGCCGTGAGGGCGGCGTCCTCGCCGAGGTCCACCCCCCGCCGCATGGCGTCCAGGGCGACCAGCCGGTACAGCGCGCCGCTGTCGAGGTAGTGGAAGCCCAGCGCCCGGGCCACGGCCTGGGCGACGGTGCCCTTGCCCGACGCCGACGGTCCGTCGATGGCGATCACCGGGACGTCCGCGGTTCCGCCCATCTAGCCGGGGCCTCGTGCGAGCCGCTCGAACTCGCGGAAGTAGTCGGGGAAGGTCTTGCCGACGCACTGCGGATCATTGATCCGCACCGCGACGCCGCCCAACGCCACCAGCGAGAAGCACATCGCCATGCGGTGGTCGTCGTAGGTGTCGATGGTCGCGGGCCGGAGGATTGCCGGCGGCACGATCCGGAGCCGGTCGGCGCCCTCCTCGACCGCGGCGCCGACCTTGCGCAGCTCGGTCGCCATCGCCGACAGGCGATCGGTCTCCTTGACGCGCCAGTTCGCGACGTTCCGGATCGTCGAGGGCCCGTCCGCGAACAGCGCGAGCACCGCCGCCGTCATCGCGGCGTCCGGGATGTGGTTCAAGTCGGCGTCGAGCGCCCGGAGCGGCGGTGAGCCGCGGACCTCGATCCAGTCGTCGCCGACGGTCACCGCCGCGCCCATCGCCCGGAGCACCTCCACGAAGCGGACATCGCCCTGCGTGCTCGCCGCCCCCACCCCCTCGACGCGGACCGGCCCGCCTCCGATCGCGCCGGCGGCGAGAAAGTAGGAGGCGGAGGATGCGTCGCCCTCGACGTGAAACCGTCCGGGACCGCGGTACCGCGCTCCGGCCCCGACGCTGAACCTCGCCCAGCCCTCCCGCGCCACCTTCACGCCGAAGCGGTCCATGAGCTCGAGCGTGATCGCCACGTAGGGTTTCGAGACGAGCTCGCCGGCAACGGTCACGGCCACCGGTCGCCCGGCGAGCGGCAGCGCCATCAGCAGCGCGCTGAGGAACTGGCTGGACACGTCGCCGCGCACGCCGGCCGTGGCCGCGAGCGGTGCGCGCGGCGGCCGGACCTCGAGCGGAGGGAATCCATCGCGGCCGAGATAGCGGATCTCCACCCCGAGCGTGCGCAGCGCGTCGACCAGGTCGCCGATCGGCCGTTCGTGCATCCGCGGCGTGCCCGAGAGCCGGTAGGTCCCGCCGCAGAGCGCGAGGACGGCGGTGAGCGGACGGAACGCGGTCCCCGCGTTGCCGAGGAAGAGCTCCGCCGAGCGCACCGGGAACGGGCCGCCCGTGCCGCGGACGAGGTAGCCGCCGGGCGTGCGCCGGGTCCACGCGACGCCCAAGGTCCGGAGCGCCTCGAGCATGCGCTCGGTGTCGTCCGATTCGAGCACCCCGAGGAGCTCGGTTTCGCCGTCCGCGAGCGCCGCGAGCAGCAACGCGCGGTTCGAGATGCTCTTCGACCCGGGCAGCGCGATGGTGCCGGCCACCCGCGCGACCGGCGCGAGGTCGAGGTAGGCCGGGCGCGTTCGCTCTGCGGTCATGCCGTTCCTAGCGACCGCTGCGCTCCGTCCACGCACGGCGCGCGGCGCGAGCGGCCTCGAACAGGCGCTCCAGCCCCGCACCGTCGGACTGCTCGAGCAGCGCCCCGAGCTTTGCGAGCGTGTCCTGATAGCGCCGCAGCTCGCCGAGCAGCGCCTCCCGGTTCGCGACGCAGATGTCGCGCCACATCTCGGGGTGGCTCGCGGCGAGGCGCGTCACATCGCGCAGGCCGGTCCCGGCGTGCGCGAAGAGCTGCGTCGCGTCGGCGCGGCCGGCGAGCTCGTGGACGAGCGCGTACGACAGCAGGTGCGGCAGGTGGCTGACGGCGGCGAGGACCGCGTCGTGTTCCCCCGGCGTCATCTCGGCGACGCGCGCGCCGCACGCCTGCCAGGCGGAACGCACGCGCGCCACGGCCTCGGGCGCGGTCTCCGGGAGCACGGTCAGGATCACTTCCCGATCCCGGAAGAGGGTCGCCGTCGCAGCGCCGGCGCCGCTCGCATCCGAGCCGGCGATCGGATGCGCGGGGACGAACTGCGCGACGCGGGCGCCGAGCGCCGCCCGGGCCGCGGCCACGACGGTTTGCTTCGTGCTGCCGCCGTCGGTCACCACCGCGTCGGGTGCGAGCTTCGGGGCGATGCGGGCGAAGACATCGGGCATTGCACCGACCGGCGTCGTCACGAGAACGAAGTCGGCGCCGTCAACCGCCGCGGCGAGGTCGTCCGCCACGTCGTCGATCGCTCCCATGGCCAACGCCTGCCCGAGGTTCGCGCGGCTACGGCCCACGCCGACCGCGCGGCGGACCCCGCCGGCCGCCTTCAGCGCGAGCGCGAACGAGCCGCCGATCAGGCCGACCCCGACGACGACGAGCTTCTGGATCGAGATCGACAAGGCGGCTCGCGGGGCTCTAGCGCAGCGCCGCGGCGAGCGCTGCGAGAAACCGCTCGTTCTCCTCGGGCAGCCCGACCGTCACGCGCAGGTGGTCGGGCAGCCCGTAGCCGCCGACCGGCCGGACGATCACGCCCTGGCGCAGCAGGCTCTCGAACACCGCGCCCGCGCCCTTTGCACGGGGGATCTCCACGCTCACGAAGTTGCCCGACGAGGGGATCCACGCCAGCCCGAGGCGGCTGAATCCGCCGGTGAGCTGCTGCATGCCCGAGAGATTCAGGTCGTGGCTCCGGCGCACGAAGGCGGCGTCGCCGAGCGCCGCGACCGCGGCCACGAGCGCGAGCTCGTTGACGTTGAACGGCTGGCGGACCCGGTTGAGGAGGTCCGCGACTTGCGCGTCGCAGAGCGCGAACCCGACGCGCAGCCCGGCGAGCCCGTACGCCTTGGAGAATGTCCGCGTCACCACGAGGTTCCGGTGGCGCTCGAGCCACGGTCGGCTGTCGTACCGAACCGCTTCGGGGAGATATTCGTTGTACGCCTCGTCCAGGACGACGACGACGTGCGGCGGAACGTCGCGGAGGAACGCCTCGAGCTCCGCACCGGAGAGGAGCGTGCCCGTGGGGTTGTTCGGGTTGGCGATGAACACCACGCGGGTATCGGGGTCGATCGCGCGGCGCATGGCGGGAAGATCGTGGCCGTAGTTCCTCGCCGGCACGACGATGCCGCGCGCCCCGCGCGCCTGCGTCGCGAGCGGGTAGACCGCGAAGGCGTGCTGCGCGTACACCGCCGAGCGGCCCGGCCCGAGGAACGCGATGGCGACCATCTCGAGCACGTCATTCGAGCCGTTGCCGAGCACGACGCGGTCCATTGGCACTGCGTAGCGGGCCGCGAGCGCGCTCTTCAGCGCGAAGCCGTTGCCGTCGGGATAACGCCCGAGCTCGGGCAGCGCCGCCTCGATCGCGGCGCGCGCCGCCGGCGAGACGCCAAGCGGGTTCTCGTTGGAGGCGAGCTTGATGATGCCGCTCTCCGCGAGCCCTAGCTCGCGCGCGAGCTCGGAGATCGGCTTGCCCGGCTGGTAGGGCGCGATCGCGCGGATGTACTGCGGCGCGGCCTCGCAGGGATCGCCGGGGGGGGTCTTGATCGGTCGACTGCTCACGGGGCTGCCGCGGGGTAGGAGCCGAGGATCTTGAGGAACGGCGCGCGACCCTGCAGCTCGGCGAGCGCTGCCGCGACCTGCGGGTCGCGGCCGTGGCCCTGGACGTCGATGTAGAACATGTACTCCCAGGTCCCGATCCGCGCGGGCCGCGATTCGATGCGGCTCATGCTGACGCCGTGGGTCGCGAACGGCGCAATCAGCTCGTGCACGGCGCCCGGACGATTCGGCGCGGACATGACGAGCGAGGTGACGTCGTTCCCGGTGGGGCCCGGCTCCAGGTTCCCGAGCACGAGGAACCGGGTGAGGTTCGTCGCTTCGTCCTCGATGTTCCGCGCGAGCACCTGCAGGCCGTACCGCTCGGCCGCGATCACCGGGCCGACCGCGCACGCGGCCGGCTCGGCCGCCGCGCGGCGCGCGGCCTCGGCGTTGCTCGAGACCTGCACCCGCTCCGCCTGGCCGAGGTGACGGGAGAGCCACTGATGGCACTGCGCGAGCGACTGCGCGTGCGAGTAGACGCGCGTGATCCCCGCCAGGGAATCGCCCTTCGCCATCAGGTTCTGGTGCACCCGCAGCACGATCTCGGCGCAGATCCGGAGCGAGGTGTTGAGCAGCAGGTCGAGCGTCCGCCCGACGGCGCCTTCGGTCGAGTTCTCCACCGGCACGACCGCGAACTGCGTCGCGCCGGTCTCGGCCTGCCGGAACACCTCGTCGATCGACACGAGCGGCACCGCGTCGATCGCCTGGCCGAAGTGCTTGCCGGCCGCCATCTCGCTGAACGTTCCCGCCGGCCCGAGATAGCCGACGCTCGGCCGCTGCTCGAGCGCGCGGCAGGCCGAGACGATCTCGACGAAGACGCGCGTCAGGCTCTCCGCCGGCAGCGGCCCCGGGTTCGCCGCGGCGACCCGCCGCAGCACCTCCGCCTCGCGCTCCGGCCGGTAGACCGGACCGTCGCCCTTCAGCCGCCCGATCGTCGCCGCGTGGGTCGCCCGCTCCGCGACGAGCTTCACGATCTCCGCGTCGATGCGGTCGATCGCGTCGCGGCGGCGGTTGATCTCGTCGGCCACGGGGCTCTAGCCGCCGAGCGGCAGATAGCGGATGGCGAGCACGCCGTCGATGCGGCGGATCGTCTCGATCACTTCGGCCGGCACCCGGCTATCCACGTCGACGAGCGTGTACGCCATCTCGCCCTTCGACTTGTTCATCATGTTGTGGATGTTGAGGCCGGCGCGCGCCATCGCGGTCGAGATCTGGCCGAGCATGTTCGGGACGTTGGAGTTGGCGATCGCGACCCGGTACGGCGCCTCGCGCTGCATCACGACGTCGGGGAAGTTCACCGCGTTCGCGATGTTGCCGTGCTCGAGGCAGTCGCGCACCTGGTCGACGACCATCACCGCGGAATTGTCCTCCGCCTCGCGGGTCGACGCACCAAGGTGCGGCAGCCCGAGCACGCCGGGATGCCCGGCGAGCGCGGCGGTCGGGAAGTCGGTCACGTAGGCCTTCAGTCGATGGGCAGTCAGCGCCTCGAGCACGGCCGCCTCGTCGACGATTCCTTCCCGGGAGAAGTTCAGGAGGATCGCGCCGGCCCGCGCGTGGGCGAGGTTGCGCGCGTTCACGAGCCCCCGGGTCGCGGTCGTGAGCGGGACGTGCAGGGTGATGAAATGACTGCCGCGCAGGACCTCGTCGAGGGTGTGCGCCTTTTTCACCAGGGACGGCAGGCTCCAGGCCGCGTCGACGGTGATGTCCGGGTCGTAGCCGAGGACGCTCATCCCGAGCCGGATCGCCGCGTCGGCGACGAGGCTGCCGATCTTGCCGAGCCCGACGACGCCGAGCGTGTGGCCGGGCAGCTCGGCGCCGGCGAAGCGCTTCTTCTCGTCCTCGATCCGCTGCGCGACGGCCGCGTCGTCGCCCCGCAAGCCGCCGACGAACTGGATCGCCGGGACGAGGTTCCGCGCCGCCATCAGCATGCCGGCGAGCACCAGCTCCTTGACCGCGTTCGCGTTCGCCCCCGGCGCGTTGAACACCGGCACGCCGCGCTTGGTCATCGCGGGCACCGGGATGTTGTTGGTGCCGGCGCCCGCCCGCCCGATGGCCTTGACCGACGCCGCAATGTCCATCCCGTGCACGTCGGCGGAGCGGACGAGGATCGCGTCCGGGCGGGCCGCGTCCTTCGTGACCGAGTAGGTCTCCGCCGGAAACCGCTTCAGCCCGGCGGGCGAGATCTGGTTCAGCACCAGGATCTCGTAGCGCTCAGCCATGCCGCGCCTCGAACTCGCGCATGTACTCGACCAGTCGCTGCACCCCTTCGATCGGCATCGCGTTGTAGATGGAAGCCCGCATGCCGCCCACCGAGCGGTGGCCCTTGAGCTGCACCATGCCCCGTTCCTCCGCGCCGGCGAGGAACGCCGCGTCGAGCGCGGCATCGCGCAGGGTGAACGGGACGTTCATGCGCGAGCGATCGGCCTCGCGCACCGGGCTGCGGTACAGCGTGGAATCACCGAGGTACTCGTACAGGAGGCTCGCCTTGGCCATGTTCCGTCGCTCGATCGCGGCGAGGCCGCCCTGGCGCTTCAGCCACTTGAAGACGAGCCCGGCGATGTAGACGGCGTACGTCGGCGGGGTGTTGGACATCGACTGCGCGTCGGCGTGGACCTTGTAGTCGAGCATGCTCGGCGAGCCCTTCGGCGCCCGGCCGAGCAGATCCTCGCGGACGATCACGATCGCGAGCCCCGCGGGGCCGATGTTCTTCTGCGCACCGGCGTAGATCAGCCCGTACCGGGCGACGTCGATCGGGCGCGAGAGGATGTGCGAGGACATGTCGGCGACGAGCGGCACGGTCCCCGTTTCGGGGACCCAGTGGTACTCGACGCCGCCGATGGTCTCGTTCGTGCAGACATGGACGTACGCCGCGTCAGAGCTGAGCTTCCATTTCGCCCGCTCGGGCACGTAGGTGAAGTTTGCGTCCGCGGATGAGGCGGCCACGTTCACCTCGCAGAAGCGCTTCGCCTCGCCGATCGCCCTCTTGGACCACTCGCCGGTGTTGACGTAGTCGGCCTGCCGCTTCCCGTCGAGCAGGTTCATCGGGACCATCGCGAACTGGAGCGTCGCCCCGCCCTGCAGGAAGAGCACCTTGTAGTGCGCCGGAATCGCGAGGAGGCTCCGCAGGTCGGCCTCCGCCTCCGCGGCGATCGAGACGAACTCGTCCCCGCGATGGCTCATCTCCATCACGCACATGCCGCTGCCGTGCCAGTCGAGCATCTCCCCCGCCGCCTGGCGCAGCACCTCCTCGGGGAGTACCGCCGGTCCGGCGCTGAAGTTGAAGACTCTCTTATCCGTGCTCATCCGTCCCGTGCCCATTCGTCGCTGATCGGTCTTCGCCGTTCCCGCCCCCCGCCGCCCCGCGCGCCTCGTCGTCGCCGCCATCCTGGTCGGCGCCGTTGCCGCCGTTGTCGTCCGGCGGCTCCGCGATCTTCTCGATCCCGGCGAGCTTGGTCCCGGGATCGAGGTTGATGAGGCTCACGCCCTGCGTCGAGCGTCCCATCTTGCTGATCTGCGCGGCCGCGGTGCGGATGAGCACGCCCCCCGTGGACACGAGCATGACCTCGTCGTTCTCGTCCACCAGGACCGCGCTGATCAGCTTGCCGTTGCGCTCGGTCGTCTGGATCGCGATCACCCCCTGGGTGCCGCGCCCGTGGCGCGGGTACTCCGCGACCGGCGTGCGCTTCCCGAAGCCGTTCTCGGTCGCCGTCAGCACGCTCTTCGACTCGTCGTCGGCGACCAGCATCGAGATCACCCGGCCGCCCTCGGTGAGCTTCATGCCGCGGACGCCGCGCGCGACCCGCCCCATGGGCCGCACGTCGGTCTCCTCGAACCGGACCGTCTTCCCCGCGTCGGAGAACAGCATCACGTCGCTCGAGCCGCCGGTGATCGCCACGCCGATCAGGTAGTCGCCCTCCTCGAGGTCGACGCCGATGATGCCTTTCTCGCGCCGGCGGGAGAAATCGGAGAGCGGCGTCTTCTTCACCGTGCCTTGCGCCGTCGCCATGAACACGAACCGGTCCTCGTCGAAGGTCTTGACCGGCAGGACGGCGTTGATCCGCTCCCCGTCGGCGAGCGGGAAGAGGTTCACGATCGGCTTGCCGCGGCTCACCCGGGTCCCGGCCGGCACCTCGTAGCCCTTCAGCCAGTACACCAGACCCCGACTCGAGAAGCACAGGATCAGATCGTGCGTGTGGGCCATGAAGAGCCGCTCGATGAAGTCGTCCTCGCGCATCGCGGCGGCCTGGCGCCCGCGGCCGCCGCGGCGCTGCGCGCGGTAATCGGCGACCCGCTGCGCCTTGATGTAGCCGGCGTGCGAGAACGTCACGACCACGTCCTGCGGCGCGATCAGGTCCTCGGCGTCGATGTCCTCGGCGTTGAGGACGATCTCGCTCTTGCGGGCATCGCCGTATTGCGCCTTGATCGTCTGCAGCTCGTCGGCGATGATCGCGGTGATCCGCGCCGGCTTCGCCAGGATGTCGAGGAGCTCGGCGATGCGCTCGAGCAGCTCCTTGTACTCGGCGACGATCTTGTCCTGCTCGAGCCCGGTGAGCCGCTGCAGCTGCATCTCGAGGATCCGCTGCGCCTGCGTCTCCGAGAGCCGGTAGCCGTCGGGACCGAGGCCGCCGCCCGGGCCCACGCCCTGCGGCCGCGTCGCGCCTTCCACGGCCCGCGCGAGCATGTCGGCCACCAGCCGCGACGGCCACGCCCGGCCCATCAGCTGCTGGCGGGCCTCGGCCGGGCTCGGCGCCGCCTTGATCAGCGCGATCACCTCGTCGACGTTCGACAGCGCGACCGCCAGGCCTTCCTGCACGTGCGCCCGCTCGCGCGCCTTGCGCAGGTCGTAGGCGGTGCGGCGCGTGACGACCTCGCGGCGATGCGCGAGGAACGCCGCGAGCATCTGCTTCAGGTCGAGGAGCTTCGGCTGGCCGTCGAGCAGCGCGACCATGTTGATGCCGAACGTATCCTGGAGCTGGGTCTGCTTGTAGAGGTTGTTGAGGACGACCTCCGGGATCTCGCCGCGCTTGAGCTCGATGACGAGCCGCATGCCGGACTTGTCGGATTCGTCCCGGATGTCCGCGATCCCCTCGATGCGCTTCTCGTTGACGTACTCGGCGATCTTCTCCTGCAGCACCCGCTTGTTCACCTGGTAGGGCAGCTCGTCGACGACGATCGCCTGGCGGACGCCCTTGTCGAGGTCCTCGAAGTGGGTGCGCGCGCGCATCACGACGCGCCCGCGGCCGGTCCGATAGCCCTCGTACACGCCGTGCGTGCCGTAGATCAGACCGGCGGTCGGGAAGTCCGGGGCGGGCATCAGCCGGATCAGATCCTCGATCGGGATCGCCGGATTCGCGAGGAGCGCAGCCGCGGCGTCGACGGTCTCGGACAGGTTGTGCGGCGGGATGTTGGTCGCCATGCCGACCGCGATCCCCGAGGAGCCGTTGACGAGCAGGTTCGGCAGCCGGGTCGGGAGGACGGTCGGCTCCTGCTCCTTGCCGTCGTAGTTGGGGACGAAGTCGACGGTCTCGGCTTCGATGTCGGCGAGCAGCTCCGCGGTGATGCGCTCGAGGCGGCACTCGGTGTAGCGCATCGCCGCCGGATTGTCGCCGTCGACCGAACCGAAGTTCCCCTGGCCGTCGATCAGCGGGTAGCGCATCGAGAAGTCCTGCGCCATCCGCACCAGCGTGTCGTAGATCGCGGTGTCGCCGTGCGGATGGTACTTCCCCATCACGTCGCCGACGACCCGCGCGCACTTCACGTACGGCCGGTTGGCGACGATGTTCGCCTCCTGCATCGCGTACAGGACCCGGCGGTGGACCGGCTTCAGGCCGTCGCGGACGTCGGGCAGCGCCCGGCCCACGATCACGCTCATCGCGTAATCGAGATACGAGCGCCGCATCTCCTCCTCGAGGCTGACGGGCAGCGTTTCCTTCGCGAATTGTTCCATCGAGGCGGGGCGTGTTGCGGGTGCGGTGAGCGGGGCCGAAGCGGCCGCCTAAGGCCTCGCAAAAAAGGGAGAATTTTAGCATCCGCAGCGCGTCAAGACCACGCCGCGCAGCCCCCGAAACGCGGTGCGCAGCGCCTAGCCGGCGCGCGATGAACTGGTGTACCATCGCGTCGAGTTCGAGCCCGGCACAGGGCCGACGATAAGACTCAACGCCACACCAAAGGGGGGCTGCACCGTGACTACCATCTATCGGACGTCGTTGCTCGCCCTTGCGGTCGCTGCGAGCCCGTTCTTCGCCTCGCCGGCGGCAGCGCAGCAGGCCGGATACTGGGTCGACGGGCGCGGCGCAGTCGTCAAGGATCCCTACAACCTGTGCTGGCGGACGAGCTACTGGACCCCGGCGCTCGCCAACATCGAGTGCGATCCGGATCTCGTCCCGCGGGCGGCACCCGTCGCGGCCCCGGTCCCGCCGGCCGCGCCGCCGAAGCCGGCGCCCCCGGTCGCGGCGCCCAAGCCGGTTCCGGTCCCGGTCGCCAAGCCCAAGCGTTGCGACGCAACCGTCACGTTCGCTGCGGACGAGTACTTTGCATTCGGCAAGACGACGCTCGGCAACCCCGCCGTCATGCGGCCGCGGATCGAGAAAGAGGTGCGCCAGCGCCTCAACCAATGCGCGACGCTCGAGGCGATCATCGTCGAAGGGCATACCGATCGCATCGGCAGCCAGCAGGCCAACCAGAAGCTGTCCGAGCAGCGCGCCGAGGCGGCCAAGGAGGTCCTCATCAAGGACCTGGGCGTCCCCGCAAACAAGATCGAGACCCTCGGGATGGGCAAGACGCTGCCCGTGAAGTCCTGCCCGGACGCCGAGTACAAGACTCAAGCGGCGCTGATCGCCTGTCTCGCACCGAACCGTCGCGTCGTCATCAACATCCGCGGCGTCGGCAAGTAACCGAGGCGGAACGCCCTGCGAGGCCCCGCCTAGCGCGGGGCTTTTTCTTTCTGTGGCCATGGAAGCGATCGACTGCCTGATCGAGCCGCGGTGGATCGTGCCGGTCGAGCCGTCCGGCGTCGTGCTCGACGGCCACGCCGTCGCCGTCCGGGGCGGCCGGATCGCCGCCCTCCTGCCGGCAGCGGCGGCCCGGGCGCGGTTCGTGCCGGACCGCCGGTACGAGCTGCCCGCCCACGTCCTGATCCCGGGCCTCGTCAACCTGCACACCCACGCGGCGATGACGCTCATGCGCGGGCTAGCCGACGACCGGCCGCTCATGGTCTGGCTCGAGGACCACGTCTGGCCCGCCGAGCAGCGCCACGTTTCCCCGGAGTTCGTGTACGACGGCACGCTGCTCGCGTCTGCCGAGATGCTCCGCGGCGGCATCACGTGCGCGAACGACATGTACTTCTTTCCCGAGTCGGCGGCGCAGGCGTTCCACGACGCGGGCATGCGGGCGGCGATCGGCCTGATCGCGGTCGAATTCCCGAGCGCGTACGCCGCCGACGCCGAGGACTATCTCGTGAAGGGGCTTGCGGTGCGGGACCGCCTCGGCGATCGTGCCCGGCTGTCGTTCTGCATGGCGCCGCACGCGCCCTACACCGTGAGCGACCGGTCGTTTCAGCGGATCGCGACCCTGGCGGAGGAGCTCGACCTCCCGATCCACATTCACCTGCACGAGACCGCGGGCGAGGTCGCGGAGAGTCTGGAAGCGCACCGCCGGCGGCCGTTCGAGCGCCTCGACGCGCTGGGCCTCGTCACCGAGCGGCTGATCGCGGTCCATGCGGTGCACCTGACCGCGCCCGAGATCGCCGCGCTGGCGCGGACCGGGGCGTCCGTGGCGCATTGCCCCTCCTCCAACCTGAAGCTCGCCAGCGGTCTCGCGCCGGTCGCGGAGCTGCTCCGGCAGGGGGCGAACGTCGGCCTGGGCACCGATGGCGCGGCGAGCAACAACCGCCTCGACCTGTTCGAGGAGATGCGCACCGCAGCGCTGCTCGCAAAGGCGGTGTCCGGTGACGCCGAGGCCATGCCGGCCCACGAGGCGCTGCGCTGCGCCACGCTGGGCGGGGCCCGCGCGCTCGGCCTCGAGCGCTCGATCGGCTCGATCCTGCCAGGCAAGCTCGCCGACCTGAGCGCCGTGTCCCTCGGGGAGCTCGAAACCCAGCCCTGTTACGATCCCATTTCCCATCTCGTCTACGCCTGCGGCCGCGAGCACGTCACCCACGTCTGGGTGGAGGGTGAGCTCGTGGTGGAGGACCGGGTGCTCACCCGGGTGGACCCAAGGGACTTGGAAAAACGCACGGGCTTGTGGCACACTCGCCTAGCACCATAAGAAGCGCTGGGGCTAGCGCTAGCCCGGCCAGAGGAACGAGGCTCTGGCTTCATATCTGAAAGGGGAAAACAGATGCTTACCTTCAAACGGCAAGGGCTGGTCGCGACGGTCGCTCTTGCGCTCGGCCTTGCTTCTGCAGGCTCGGCTCTCGCCCAGCAAGGGCGCAGCACCGAGGGTTACCTCATCGACGGACGCAACCAGATCGTCAAGGACCCCTACAACCTCTGCTGGCGGAGGAGCACCTGGACGCCGGCGCTCGCCCACTGCGAGTGCGATCCCGATCTGATCCCGCGGGACGTGTGCTTCCCGCCGGCGGCG
>DATEDA010000191.1:0-5307 GCA_035286595.1 Burkholderiales bacterium
CAAGCTTCGCCGCGTCAGCCGACGCGCACCGCGGACGCCCCATGCGCCGCCGCCGATGCCGGCGGCGAGCGACAGTCCCGCCCCGAGCCACGCGCCCGCCTGCCCCGCGGACACCGATGGCGCCGGCGTGAGCAACCCGAAGAGCCCGCCGAGCGCCGTACCCGCTTCGGTCGTCGCGAGCACCGCGAAGAGGATCGTCGTCGCGCCCCAGCAAACCACGCCGTGCAGCACGCCATCGCCCGTTCGCCGGAAGCCGGTGGACCGTGCGGCGACATACCCGCCGACGAGCGCCGACACGAGGAGGCTTGCCGCCTTCCAAACGCCCGCGACCAGCGGGATCGCACTCGAGCCGGCGCCGTTGTCCGTACCGGACAGTCCCGCTGCGACACCGACGACCATCAGCAACAGCTGCGCTGCGATCCCGACGACCATTCCCCCGAGCACCGCCGGCCAACGCAACGCTTGGGTCGGGACCCGCCAAGGTGGAGCGACGGCTTCCGTGACCGCGTTATTGGTGTTCATTCGGTGCCTCGGTCGTCGTTACGAAGGGGCGCACGGACGCTCAACGGTCAGCGAGGTCGAGGTGGCGCAGCGGCGAAGGGTTAGCCGACGCTGACGCATGATCCGTGCCCGCGCGCGCTCTGCCGCGCCGGTCAGCGAGTGTCCGGCGTCGTCGCGCGCCCGCGGCGGCGCGTCGGTCCCGGGAAACGGATGCGGCTCGGAGGGGTGGATCGGACGGGTATTGATAGCTTCGCTCCATCGCGGTTGCGGTGCCGTGTGCCGGTTCCGGACCGGACGCTCGTGCCACGGGTAACAACTACACATGCCGGGGAGTTCTTACATCGACACGAACAGCGACCGTGCCCGGCCCTTCAGGAACGGTTGGAGGGCGCCCGGATTCGACCAGGATCGCGCACGAATCCGGTGGCACGAGCCTTGCTCGGCTGAGCAGCGCATGAGCGGGGTTGCGCCCCGCTGAAGGGAGCTCGCCATGCGCCTCCTTGATCCGGGATTCACGTACGTCCCGTCGATGCGGACCGACGTTTCGGCGACGTGGCGACGATTCGGCTTTCGCCCGACCACCGAGTCGGAGCGACGCGCGCGGCGGCTGCGCGAATCCGCGCCTGACTCGGCTGATCTGCCAACGGTCGCTGTTGCAACGGGCAGCATCGACCTCGGCAGCGCTCGCTCTCCGCTCCGCTCGGCTCGGGAAGCCTCTCTCAAGCTCGCGGTCGGCGAATGAGACCGCCGGGGCGAAGCTCGCTAGGCCTTCGTCCCTGAAGTGTCGCCGCCGGGCGACAACGCGCGGACCTCGCGCAGTTTCTACCGCGGCGGGTAATTCTTTCTGGTTCGTCGCGGCCCCGCCGTTCGCGCGAGTGTCGGGACGACCCGACCGCCAACGCCGTCAGGAACAAGGAGGATGATATGGGTCAGACGATGGAGCTGCGCCTGCGCCAGCACCTGACGCTCACGCCGCAGCTTCAGCAAGCGCTCCGGCTGTTGCAGTTGTCCGCGCTCGAGTTCGAGCACGAGATGCGGGAAGCGCTCGACACGAATCCATTCCTCGAAGAGGACGAGGACGCGCCGCGCGCGTCGGCGTCCGCGCAGGATGGCGCGGCGGCGGCCGTCGATCCAGTTTCGGAGGCGCCGGACGCGCCCGAGGAAGCCGCCACCGAAAACGCCGACGCCCGCGTGGGTCTGGACGACCTGCCGCGAGCTTCGGCCGCGAGCGACGGCGACGACACCGACTGGACCGAGTGGTCCGAGGCGCAGCCGACGCTGCACGACCACCTGCGCGGCCAGCTGCTGATCTCGCAGATGGGCGAGCGCGACCGCGCGCTGGCCCATCTCGTGATCGACGCGCTGGACGAGGACGGCTACTTCAAGTTGACCCTCGACGAGCTCGCGTCGGTGGTCGCGCCGGAGCACGGCATCGAGGGGGACGACCTCGCGGCCGCGCTACGGCTCGTGCAGACGCTCGAGCCGCCAGGCATCGCGGCGCGATCCCTGCAGGAGTGCCTGCTGCTCCAGCTCCAGGCCGTGCCCGGGCACACGACCGGTCGCCCGATCGCGCTCGCGCTCGTCGGCGAGCACCTGACGCTACTCGCGGGCCGCGAGTTCGTGCGGTTGCAGCAGCTGCTCGGTTGCAGTGAGGCCGAGCTGCACGTGGCGCGCAACCTGATCCGCTCCCTCGACCCGCACCCGGGGCGGCGCTTCGGAGCGGACGACACGCGCTACGTCGTGCCCGACGTGATCGTAAGCAAGGTCCGCGGGGGCTGGATGCCGACGATCAACCCCGCCGTTCTGCCGCGCATCCGCATCAACCGCACCTATGCCGACCTGGCCGGCGGACGCAACGGCGGCGTGCAGATGTCGCGCCAGCTCCAGGAAGCGCGCTGGCTCATCCGCAACATGGAGCAGCGGTTCGTCACAATCCAGCGGGTGGCGGAAGCGATCGTCACAAAACAGCGCAGCTTCTTCGAGTACGGCGAGGTCGCGATGAAGCCGCTCGGCCTGAAGCACATCGCCGCGCAGCTCGGGCTGCACGAGTCCACGGTCTGTCGCGTGACCAACGGCAAGTACATGGCCACGCCCCGCGGGCTCTTCGAGTTCAAGCGCTTCTTCTCGCGCCAGCTCGCGACCGAGAACGGCGGTGCGTGCTCGGCGACCGCGATCCGCGCGCTGCTGAAAGAGCTGATCGCGAGCGAGAGCCCGCGCGACCCCCTCTCCGACGCGCAGCTCGCCCGGGTGCTCGCCGGACAAGGCCTGCGCGTCGCGCGGCGCACCGTCACCAAGTACCGCGCGCTGATGCGGCTGCCGAGCGTCGAGCTGCGGCGGGCGATGGCCCAAGCGAGCGCGGCGCCGGCCGCGGCGGCGTGACGCGAGAGGAGACCACGAATGGCAAAGCTGATTGTCGGCCGGTTCGACAACGTCGACGACCTGAAACTCGTGCTCGAAGCGCTGCGCAATGCGGGATTCGAGAAGCGTGAATACGGTTCGTTCTACGTCACGCCCCCGGGGCAGCACGCGCTTCACCCGCTCGGCGGCGATGCGCATAGCGACGAAGGCGCCAAGGACGCCGGCAAAGGCGCCGTGGCCGGCGCGGCGGTCGGCGGCGCGGCCGGCCTCGCCGTGGGCGCGGTGGCAGCGGCTGCGATTCCCATCGCCGGGATCGCCGCGGCGGTCGCTGCCACCGGCATCGGCGCCTACATCGGCTCGCTCGCCGGCGCGCTCTCCAAGACCGACGATGGCGACCAGACCGAGGCGACCCCCGAGCAACCCGTGGAGCGTCCCGGTGGTCCGAGGGTCGCAGTCTGCGTCGAGCGCCCGGGCGCCCAGGCGCGCGCCATCGAGATCCTCGAGGAGCCGCGCTAGCCCGCGCCGAAGTTCTGGGCGGCGAACTCCCAGTTGAGCAGCTGATCGACGACCTCGCGCACGTGCTCCTCGCGCCGGTTCCGGTAGTCGAGGTAGTAGGCGTGCTCCCACACGTCCACGGTGAGGAGCGAAGTGATGCCGCGGGCCATCGGCGAGTCGGCGTTCGACGTCGTCACGATCTTCAGCGTGCCGCCGTCGAAGACGAGCCAGACCCAGCCGCTGCCGAACTGCGCGGTGGCCGTTTTGGTGAACGCCTCGGCGAAAGCGTCGTACCCGCCGAGATCGCGGTCGAGGCGCTTTCGCAGCTCCTCGCCTGGCCGGCCGCCCTTCGGCGCGAGGCTGCGCCAGTAGAAGTGATGGTTCCAGGCCTGGCCGGCGTTATTGAAGATTGCGGCGCGCGCCGCAATGGCCGCGGTGCGCTTGACGATCTCGTCGAGCGGCATGCGTGCGAACTCGGTGCCCTTGACGAGGTCGTTCAGCTTTTCCACGTAGGTGCGGTGGTGCTCGCCATAGTGAAGCGCTACCGTCTTGCGGGAGATGACCGGCGCTAGGGCGTCTTCCGCGTAGGGCAGCGGCGTCAGGGTGAACGGGCCGACGGTGTCGGTTGCGGGGGGTGCTGCTGCTGCTTCGTTCATGGGCGTGCAGTGCCTTTCTCGAAAGGTGGTTACAGGAAGTACTCCCAGCGGCGCGCGAACCACTCCGTGACGCGGGAGCCGAGCCCGCCGCGCCGCCAGGCGTCGCGCGTGCTCTCGTGCGAGGCGTCGACGTCGAGCGCCAACAGGCGCTCCATGTCGCGCGCGAACGCGGCGCTGAGCACGATGACGTCGGCCTCGTAATTGTGGACGAAGCTCCGCCAGTCGAGGTTCGTCGAGCCGACGCTCGACCAGACCCCGTCGATCACCGCCGTCTTGGCGTGCAGGAGCGCGTCGTGGCACTCGAAGATCCGCACGCCGGCGGCGAGCAGCGCGTCGTAGTGCGAGCGGCCGGCATGGAGTGGCGCCCAGAAGTCGCTGAACCCCGGCAAGACCAGGCGCACCTCGACGCTGCGGCTCGCCGCGTCCTTGAGCGTGCGCACCGTCTCCGGATCGGGCACGAAGTACCCGTACGTGAGCCAGACCTTGTCCTTCGCATTCGCGACCGCCGAGTGCAGAGCGAGATACATCTCGCTCGCTCCGGCCTGGGGATCGCCTGCGACCAGGCGCATGGTCCAGTCGCCGCGCCCGGTCACCCTGGGGAAGTACGCCGCCTCAGCCGGCGCCTCGCAACCCTGCCGCGTCCAGGCATCGAGATACAGCCGTTGGAATTCGGCGACGATCGGGCCGCGGGTGGCGATGTGAGTGTCCCGCCAGCCTTCGTCCTTCGACGCGGGCTTCGCCCGCCCGCTCCCGAACGAACCCGCGGAGTACACCCCGCTGATGTTGATCCCGCCGGTGAACGCGACCCGGCCGTCGACCACCAGAATCTTGCGGTGGTCGCGGTTGTTGATCTCCCAGCCGCGCGGCGCCTTCAGCGGATTGACCGGGTTGAATTCGCAGACGGCGATGCCGGCGGCGCGCAGCTGCTGGAAGTATTCCGCCGGCGTCTTGAGCGACCCGACGCTGTCGTAGAGCACGTTGACCCGCACGCCCTGCGCGCGCTTGCGGATCAGGAGCTCGGCGAGCCGCTGGCCGATCGCGTCGGCCTCGAGGATGTACGTCTCGAGATTGACGTGGTCGCGCGCGCGCGCGATCGCCTCGAACATCGCCCGATGGGTCGCGGGGCCGTCGACGAGGAGCCGCGCATCGTTGCCGACGACGAGCGGCGCCGCGATCGACGCCTCGAGGTGGTGCGCGAGGAGGTCGGTGTGGCCCCGGCGCTCGAGGCGCCGGACGACCACCGCCGACTGGGCCGGCGGAAGCGGCCCGCGACCATCGACGACCTGCGCCGCGGCCC
>DATEDA010000192.1:0-29656 GCA_035286595.1 Burkholderiales bacterium
TCGGTCGATGGAATCGGGTGACCGGTGATCTTCCGGGCGAGCTCGATCACTTCGCGCACGGTGTAGCCGCGGCTCGAGCCGAGGTTGTAGATCCCGCCCGGCTGGCCCGCGAGCAGGCGCTCGAGCGCGAGGAGGTGCGCCTGCGCGAGGTCGCAGACGTGGACGTAGTCGCGCACGCATGTGCCGTCGCGCGTCGGATAGTCGGTGCCGAGGATCGAGATGCGCTCGCGTTTGCCGGCGGCAACCTGGAGGACGAGCGGGATGAGGTGCGTCTCAGGATCGTGCCGCTCCCCGAGCGGGCGCTCGGGATGCGCGCCGGCGGCGTTGAAGTAGCGGAGCGCAGAGAAGGCGAGGCCATGCGCACGCCCGGCGTCGGCGAGCATGCGCTCGGCCGTGAGCTTGGTCATGCCGTAGGGGTTCGTGGGCCGTGTCGGGTGACCTTCGTCGATCGGCACGCGCTCCGGCTCGCCGTACACCGCGCAGGTCGAGGAGAAGATGAACGTCTTCACGCCGTGGGCGAGCATGCGATCGAGCAGCACGGCGGTCGCGGCTACGTTGTTCCGGTAGTAGTCGAGGGGCCGCGCAACCGATTCGCCGACCAGCGCCCATGCCGCGAAGTGCATAACGGCGTCGATGCGGTGCTCGGCGAACAGCCGATCGAGCGTCGACGCGTCCCCACAGCCGCCCTGGACGAACGCGCCGCCTGGGACGAGCTCGCGGTGGCCGCGCGACAGATCATCGAGCGTGACCACGCCGTACCCGGCATCGAGGAGCGCCGCCAGCATGTGCGAGCCGATGTACCCGGCGCCGCCGACGACGAGCACCGTGCGCGCGCCCGGCGGGCTCATTGGACTACCCTCGCGCGAAGAGCGCTCAGGTGTTCGCCCTTGGGGCGGCCCGGCGGGCTCACAGCCCGAGGTCCTTCCACAGCGCATCGACGCGCCGTTTCACTCCCTGATCCATCGCGATCGGCCTGCCCCAGGTGCGCGCCGTCTCGGCCGGCCACTTGGCGGTCGCGTCGATGCCTAGCTTCGACCCGAGCCCGGCGACCGGGCTCGCGAAGTCGAGGTAGTCGATCGGCGTGCGCTCGACGACGGTCGCGTCGCGCGCGGCGTCGACGCGCGTCGTCAGCGCCCAGATCACTTCCTTCCAGTCGCGGACGTTCACGTCGTCGTCGGTGACGATGATGACCTTGGTGTACATGAACTGCCGGAGGGTGCTCCAGATCCCGAACATCACGCGCTTGGCGTGACCGGGGTACTGCTTCTTCATGCTCACGACCGCGAGCCGATAGGAGCAGCCCTCGGGCGGCAGATAGAAGTCGACGATCTCGGGGAACTGCTTCTGCAGGATCGGCACGAACACTTCGTTCAGCGCGGCCCCGAGCACCGCCGGCTCATCGGGCGGCTTGCCGGTGTAGGTCGAGTGGTAGATCGGATCCCGGCGCAGTGTGATCCGCTCGATAGTGAAGACGGGAAACCGCTCCTGCTCGTTGTAGTAGCCGGTGTGGTCCCCGAAGGGGCCTTCGAGCGCGGCGTCGTCGGGACGGATCGCGCCCTCGAGAACGATTTCGGCCGAGGCGGGCACCTGGAGGTCGGAGCCGAAACACTTCGTCACCTCGGTGCGCGCGCCGCGCAGGAGCCCGGCGAACTGGTATTCGGAGAGCGTGTCCGGCACCGGCGTCACCGCGCCGAGGATCGTGGCCGGGTCGGCGCCGAGCGCGACCGCGACCGGGAACGGCGCCCCGGGAGTCGCCTGGCAATGGTCGCGGAAGTCGAGCGCGCCGCCGCGATGCGCGAGCCAGCGCATGATCACCCGGTTCGGCGCGATCACCTGCTGGCGATAGATGCCGAGGTTCTGCCGCTTGCGGTTCGGGCCGCGCGTGACGACGAGACCCCAGGTGATCAGCGGCCCGGCGTCGCCCGGCCAGCAGGTCTGGATCGGGAGGCGCCCGAGGTCGACGTCCTTGCCCTCCCAGACGACCTCCTGGCACGGCGCGCCGGACACGTCCTTCGGCGCCATGTGGAGGACTTCGCGACCGATCGGGATCCAGCGCTCGATCACGTCCCGGAAACCCTTCGGCGGCTCGGGCTCCTTGAGGAAGGCGAGGAGCTTGCCGACGTCGCGCAGCGCCTCGACCGGGTCGGCGCCCTCGGGCGCGCCCATCGCGAGCGCCACGCGCTTCGCCGTCCCGAAGAGGTTGCCGAGCACCGGGATCGAATGGCCCTTGGGCTTCTCGAACAGCACCGCCGGGCCGCCCGCCTTCAGGACGCGATCGCACACCTCGGTCATCTCCAACCGCGGGTCGATCTCGACGGCGACGCGCTTGAGCTCGCCGAGCTTCTCGAGCTGGCCGATGAAATCCCGGAGATCGCGGTAGCGCACGGGACTCAGGTTCTGCCCGGCCCGCTCGGCGGGACGGTGGGCGGCGGCGAGGCGGCCGGTCCGAGCGGCGCGCCGGGCCGCGCCGGCCCCGGAAGGTGTCCCCCGACCTCGGTGATGAATTCGCGGAGCAAGCGGTCACGCCCGCGCCGCCTGAAGGTGAGATCGCTCCCGCCCGCGGTAAAGACGACGACCGTACGACCGAAGATGCCGAGCGCGATCTTCGCCGCGGCGAACGCGAGCAGGAGCCACCCGACGAGCGGGATCGCGCGTGCCGCGGCCGCGAAGCCGCCCATGAGCTTCTGCAACCCTTGCGCGAGACCCTGGCCCTGAGCCGGCGGCGCCGGTTCCTGCCCCTCGCCTGCGGCTGCGCTCGCGCTGGCACGCTCCTGCGCCACCGCGGACTCGAGCGAGAGCGCCTGGTTCAGGAAGAACGTGCGCACCGGCGAGGCGACCGCGAAGAGGATCAGCGCGAGGACGATCGCGATCCCCCCCGCGACGATCTCCCCGACGATCCGCTCGAAGCGCACGTGCACCAGCGCGAGGTGCGCGAGCGGCAGGCTCCGCTCGAAGTTCCGCCCCACGACCAGGACGCGCCGGTCGGTGAGGACGGCGGTGTCGCCGCGCCCGAGCGCCACTTCGGTGACGGGGCGCTCGCCGGGGGCGAGCCGGGGGGCGGGCGCCGGTCCGAGCGCCCACGTCGTCAGGCGGTCAACCGGGGAAGCGGACCCGCGCGCGAGTGTTCTCGGCTCGCCCTGCATCCTTCATCCCTTCAGACCACGATCGGCGTCGCGGCGCCGTCCATGGCCACGATCGCGCCCGTGATGTAGCTCGCCCGGTCGGACGCGAGGAACGCGACGGCGGCGGCGATCTCGTCCGGCTCCGCGAGCCGGCCGAGGGGCACGCGCGCGGTCGCGCGCTTGAGGGCTTCCTCGGGCGTGACGCCGGCGAGCTTCGCCTCCGCCTCCAGGCCCTGCTTCAGGCGGTCGGTCAGCGTGGCCCCGGGATTCACCGCGTTGACGCGGACGCCGTGACTGCCGTAGGCGCTCGCGAGGCCGGCCGTGACGAGCATGAGCGCGGCATTCGCCGCGCCGCCGGGAATGTGCACCGGGCTCGCGACCTTGCCGCCCGAGCCGATGACGTTGACGATCGCCCCGCGCTTGCGGCTCGCCATGCCCTTGATCACCGCGTCGATCGCGTGGACGTAGGTGAAGTACTTCGCGTCCATGGCCGCGCGCCACGCCTCGGGCGTGAGCTCCTCGGGCGGGGTGCGCTTCGCCGCGCCGGCCGAGTTGACGAGGACGTCGATGGGCCCCAGTCCCTGCTCGACCTCGCCGACCATCCGCCGCGCATTCGCCGGGTCGAGGAGATCGGTGGCGACCTTCAGAACCGCTTCGTCCCCCGTCTTCAGCTGCCGCTCGGCGGCGACGAGGTTCACCTTGCTGCGCGAGGCGATCGCGACTTTCGCGCCCTCGGCGAGGAACGCCTTCGCGCACGCGAGCCCGATCCCCTTGCTGCCGCCGGTGATGAGCACGACCCTGTTCTTCAGTCCGAGATCCATTCCATTCACTCCTCTCCCCAGCCCGGCCAGGCGCCGCCCAGGCCGTACGCCGCCACGATCCCGGCGAAGATCGCGGCGCCCACCCAGTTGTTGTGCCGGAACGCCCTGAAGCAGCCCTCGCGGCTGCGGCCGCGGATGAGGCCGTAGTGGTAGACCATCATCGCCGCGGCGACCGCGAGCCCGGCATAGTAGGGCCAAGCGAGGCGTTCGCGCACGCCGACGCAGGCGAGGATCGCGAGCGTCGCCCCGTAGCAGACCATGACTCCGGCGACGTCGTAGCGCCCCAGGGTGATCGCCGCGGTCCGGATGCCGATCTTCAGGTCGTCGTCGCGGTCGACCATGGCGTACTCGGTGTCGTAGCCGATCGCCCAGAAGATGTTGGCCGTCAGGAGCCACCAGGCGGTCGCGGGGAGCGAATTCAGCTGCGCGGCAAAGGCCATCGGAATCCCGAACCCGAACGCGATGCCGAGGTAGGCCTGCGGGAGCGCGAGCAAGCGCTTGGTGAGCGGATAGGTCGCGGCGAGGAAGAGCGCCACCACCGACAGCCCGATCGTGAGCGGGTTGAAGACGAGCACCAGCCCGAACGCCATGAGCACGAGCAAGGCCGCGAGCATCAGCGCCTCGCGCCGGCCGATCTCGCCGGCGGCGAGCGGCCGGTGGCGGGTGCGCTCGACGTGCGCGTCGAAGCGCGCGTCCCAGACGTCGTTGATGACGCAGCCCGCGGAACGCATCAGCAGCGTCCCGAGGGTGAAGATGCCGACCACCGCCCAGTGCGGCTCGCCCGCGGCCGCGATCCACACCGCCCACAACGTCGGCCACAGCAGCAGCAGCGTGCCGATCGGCTTGTCGAGCCGCATGAGCCGCTCGTACAGATCGATCCGGGCGCGGAGCTCCTGGGCCGTCATCGGGGTGATTTTCGCAGCAAACCGCACGTCCGAGAGCGCGGCGCTTACGCTCCCATCAGCTCGGCGCGCCCGCCCGTCCAGCGCGCGACGTGCCGGGCGGCGAGCTCGGGATGATGGTCGAGCATGTCATCGGCAGCGGCGCGGGCGGCGTCCAGCAGTGCCGCGTCGCGCGCGAGGTCGGCGAAGCGCAGCAGCGGGACGCCGCTCTGCCGCGCGCCGAGATACTCGCCGGGCCCGCGGAGCAGCATGTCCTCGTGCGCGATCCGGAACCCGTCGGTGTGCTCGTAGATCACCTTGAGCCGGTGACGCGCGCCCTCGGAGAGCGGGTTCTGGTAGAGCAGGATGCAGGCGCTCTCGGTCGCGCCGCGGCCGACGCGGCCGCGGAGCTGATGCAGCTGCGCGAGCCCGAACCGCTCGGCATGCTCGATCACCATCAGCGAGGCGTTCGGCACGTCGACGCCGACCTCGATCACCGTGGTGGCGACGAGGAGCTGCGCCCGGCCGGCCTGGAACGCGTCCATCACTGCCGCCTTCTCCGCGCCGGGGAGGCGCCCGTGGACGAGGCCCACCGCGATTTCGGGCAGCTCCGCAGCGAGGCGCGCGTGGGTCTCGAGCGCGGTCTTCAGCTCGAGCGCCTCCGACTCCTCGATGAGCGGGCACACCCAGTACGCCTGCCGGCCGGCCCGGCACGCATCGCGGATCCGCCTCACGACCTCCTCGCGCCGGGTGTCGGCGACGAGCTTGGTGACCACGGGCTTGCGCCCCGGCGGCAGCTCGTCGATCAGCGAGACGTCGAGGTCGGCGTAGTAGCTCATCGACAGCGTGCGGGGAATCGGCGTCGCGCTCATCATGAGCTGGTGCGGCTGCAGCGCTGCGCACTCCCCCTTGCCGCGCAGCGCGAGCCGCTGGCGCACGCCGAAGCGATGCTGCTCGTCGACGATCGCGAGCCCGAGGCGCGCGAACGCGACCTTGTCCTGGAACAGTGCGTGGGTACCGATCGAGACCTGCGTCCCGCCGCTCGCGACCGAGGCGAGCGCGGCGCGCCGCTCGCGCGCGCTCTGGCCGCCGGCGAGCCAGGCGACGCGTACCCCGAGCGGCGCGAGCCACTCCGCGAACTTGCGGTGGTGCTGCTCGGCGAGGATCTCGGTCGGTGCCATCACCGCGGCCTGCCAGCCGTTCTCGACCGCGCGCAAGGCGGCAGCGGCGGCGACGATCGTCTTGCCGCTGCCGACGTCGCCCTGGAGCAGCCGGTGCATCGGATGGGGCGCGGCGAGGTCGCGCTCGATCTCACCCCAGGCGCCGACCTGGGCGCGCGTGAGGCGGAAGGGCAGGCGCGCGAGGAGCGGGTCCGTGAGGGCGCCGACTGCGGCGAGCACCGGCGCCCGCTGCCGGCGACGCGCGCGGTAGTGCAGCCGCATCGAGAGCTGCTGGCCGAGCAGCTCGTCGAACTGCATGCGGCGCCACGCGGGATGGGTGCGCGTCGCGAGCGCCTCGGCGTCGACGTCGGGCGGCGGCCGGTGCAGCGTCAGCACCGCCGCCGCGAACAGCTCGAGGCCCTGCTGGGCGCGGAGCGCTTCGGGCAGGGTTTCCGCGAGATCCGCGCGGGCGAGCGCGCCGTCGATGAGCTGTCGCAGCACCTGCTGCGATACCCCTGCGGTCGTCGGATACACCGGTGTGAGCGAGGTCGGCAGCGGCTCCGGGCCGTGCACGACGCGGTAGCGCGGATGCACCATCTCCCCGCCGAAGAAGCCGGGCCGCACTTCGCCGAAGAGCCGCACCCGGCGGCCCGCGGCGAGGGTCTTCGCCTGGCTCGGGTAGAAGTTCAGGAACCGCACGAACACGAGCCCGGAGTCGTCGCGCACCTTCAGCACGAGCTGCCGGCGGGGCCGATAGGCGACCTCGCTCGAGACAATCTCGCCCTCGACGAGCACCGGCGTGCCGTGCCGTGCCGCGCCGATCGGCGTAAGCACGGTCTCGTCCTCGTAGCGGAGCGGCAGGTGGAGAACGAGGTCGAAGTCCGAGCGCACGCCCAGCTTCGCGAGCTTCGTTCGCAGCGCCGGGCCCGCGGGTGAAGGGCGGGGGGCGACCGGTAGTGGACCGGCGCGCTCGCGCGCACCCCTCGCGACGCGCCGTTCACCCATCGTCGTTCACCAGTTGGCCATCACCAGCATCACGTCCGCGCCGGGGCGCTCGGCGTGGAGACGATCGTCTTCGCCATGTCGGGCACGCGTCTTCGGGAAGGGGTACTCTTCAACTGCCTGCGAGTCCTGCTTTCGCGGGCGAAATGTTACATGGCCGCTCCGGCCCTGGCCAACCTGCTGAAGCTCGTCGGCACGCCGCGCGACGGCGCGGCGCTGCGGTTCTCGCTCGGGAACGAGTACCTCAAGGCCGGCGATCCCGCCAGCGCGATCGAGCACCTGAGCGAAGCGGTGGCGAGGGACCCGAACTACTCCGCGGCCTGGAAGCTGCTCGGCAAGGCGTGCGCCGACGCGGGTCGGCTGAGGGAGAGCCTCGGCGCGTACGAGCGGGGCATCGTCGTGGCCGCGGCGCGCGGCGACCAACAGGCGGCGAAGGAGATGACGGTCTTCGCGCGACGGGTCCGGAAGCAGCTGGGGGATGCTGCGTAGTCCGATGAGCGCGATGCGCATCGGGGCCGGCATGCTCGCCGCACTGGCGCTGGTTGCGGCGCCTCGCGCCGAGGCGCAGGTCGTGACCGGCGGGGTCGGGCTCGGTTACGGGGTCTATCCGGTCGCGCCGGTGCCGCTCCATCCGTACCCTTACGGCGGCTATCTCTACCCGGACCCGCTGCGATTCAGCGAGAACCTCCCGTCCTGCTACCGCTTCGGACGGTGCACGCTGCGCGAGCTCGAGCTGTTCCGCGATCGTCCGAACCGCCTCGACCGGCTGGCGCCGGGGGCGCCGAGCGGCGCGCCGCACGCCGGATCGGCGCCGCCGAGCCGCGCCGTGGTTGCGCCCACGCCGGAGGAGAACATCCGTCCCGAGTACCGGGGCGCGAGCGTGCCGCGCGCGGAGTTCAGCGAGAGCGGAAAGCCCCGCTGAGCGCTCCTCACGCGCTCGTGAGCCGCGTGCGGAAGGTCCATTCCTGGGTCACGCGGCCGTTCAGGTCCACGAGTTGGACCCTGCTCGGCGGAATCGCCTGCGCCCAGAGCTTCGCCAGCGAGAGCGCGAGGCCCCGCGCCATGAAGAAGTGCGTCCGGCGGGTGCCCTCCAGGTACACGACCCAGCCGTAGGGCTCCGCCGATTCGACCCGAAAGCAGCGGTAGTCGAGCGCCTCCTCCATCGTTCGTCCGTTCTTCTCGTTCTGCTGCACGTTTGCCCCTCCGAATCGCGCCATGACCAGCCGCAACATCCGGCCCACATGCGCGCACGCCAGGTACAGGGCCGAAGGAGCGGCCCGCGCGTGGGTCACCGCGGTTGCGCCGGCGCGGCGGCCTCGAACCGCCACGCCTCCTCGACCGCGCCGTACCACGTCTCCACCCGCAGCGCGCTCGGCCGGTTGGCATCGGCCATGCACCGGCCGTAGCCGATCGCCGACGCCTTCGCGCCGAAGTGCAGTGGAATCGGGTCGCCCTCGCGCAGCAGCGCCCAGCCCGACCGCTCGCTCGGGTAGACGACGAACACTTTCATCGCGGGTGCATCGCGGCCGGCGCCGGACCGATGCGGCGGATGCCCTTGTACGCGCCGTAGGCCCACTCGTCCTCGACCGTGCCGCCCGCGCCGCAGACGCGGACGAGACTGGGTCGGTGCTCCTGGGCCCAGCGATGCGCCCATTCCAGCGCCGGATAGCGCGCGGCAAACGCCCGCCGCTCGCCCCCGCCCTCGATGCAGATTTGCCAGGCGCCCCCGAGGGGCATGACGATGACGACCGGATCCTGCACACGACCTCCCGCGCCGCGAAATTCTGGTGTGCGCTGCCTGCTCGCCGCCGCTTGCGCGAGCCGCCCGCGCAAGCGGCGGAGCTGCAGAGGAGCGCACGCGGAAAGTCTGGGCTGTCTCCGGCGAGCGTGCTGAAAAGAATTGTCAAATCGGCGCGCGCGCCGCGTGCGCGAAGCACGCGCGCGGGGAGGGTTGACAGAGTTTTACATTTCCGTCGCCGCGGCGACGGGAGATCAGGCCGGAACCGCGACCGGGCGCACCGGCTTCTCGCGGATCGGCAGGTGGACGAAGGCGGCGCCGAGCGCGAGCGCGATGTCCGCGTACCACATCCAGTCGTAGGATCCGGTCGCCTCGAACGCGAGGCCGCCGAGGTAGGCGCCGAGGAAGCCGCCGATCTGGTGCGACAGCATCACCACGCCGAACAGCGTCGCCATGTAGCGCGGGCCGTAGAACTTGGCGACGAGCCCCGCGGTCGGCGGCACGGTGGAGAGCCACGATACCCCGAGCACCACCGCGAACAGGAGGAACGTGAGCTCGGTCTTCGGCGCGACCAGGAACACGGCCACCGCCACTGCGCGCGTCGCGTAGACCAGCGCGAGCAGCGACTTGAAGCGCCAGCGGTTCATCGACCAGCCGATCCCGAAGCTCCCGATCATGTTGCCGAGCCCGATCACCGCGAGCGACCACGCGCCCACCGACGCCGGGAGCTGGCACGCATCGACGACCCCCGGGAGGTGCGTCGAGATGAACGCGACGTGGAAGCCGCAGGTGAAGAACCCGGCGTTCAGCAGCATGTAGTTGGAGTCGCCGAACGCGCGTTTGAGCGCCTGGCCGAACGGCTCGTGGGGCGTGGTCCCGGTGGCCGGCGCCTCGCTCTTCCCGCGCAGCACCCACGCGAGCGGCAGAGCCGCCGCGGCCAGCCCGCCCAGCCAGAGCAGCGCGGTCGTCCAGCCTATCCAGCCGATCAGGCCCTGCGCCATCGGCACGATCGCCAGCTGGCCGAACGAGCCGCCGGCCGTCACCATTCCGGCGCCGATACTGCGCTTCTCCGGCGGCAAGAGGCGTTGCATGGCCGCGAGGAGGATCGACGGCCCGGCGGCGCCGGCGCCCATCGCCACGAGGACGCCGATCGTGAAGGCGAGCGCCCAGGTCGTCCCGGCGACCGTAGTGAGCGCGGTGCCTGCAGCGATCATGAGGATCCCGGCGCCCAGCACGCGGCCGGCGCCGTAGCGGTCGGCGATCGCGCCCGCGAACGGCTGGGCGATCCCCCACGTGAGCTGCGATATGGCGAACGCGAAGCTGATCGCGACGAGCCCGAGTCCGGTCTGGGTGTTGATCGCGCTGATGAAGAGCGCGAGCGCGGTCCGGATCCCGAGCGTGAGCCCGAAGATCGCCGCCGCCGCGGCGAGGATGAGATAGACGTTGCGCCGTGTCACCCACGTCTCCGCACGACGTTGAGCATACACACGTATCGCCCAACGCCGTGCCGGCCGAACGACCGGTACAGGCCCGGCTGCGGAGGCGGAAGAGAACTCGGCGCGCGCTTCAAGCCGCGCCGAGCGTTTCCGCCAGCGCGGCGATCACCGGCGTGAAACAGGCCATCGGCGCGCGCACGATGCCGGCGCCGATCTGGCCGACGCCCGCCTGCCGGTGGGCGATGCCCGTCGTCAGCACCGGGCGGATTCCGGTGTCGACGACCTTGCGCACGTCGATGCCCGCCGGCGCACCGGCGAACTCGAGGTTCGGCAGCGACATGACCGGGTTGCGCGCCCACGTCACGTGATACATCTCGCGCGAATACGCGACCGCCTCGGCGACGCTGCCGCCGACCAGCTGGACGAGCGCCGGCGAGGCGGCGAGCGACTGGCCGCCGTAGCCCGCGGTCTCGCAGATCGCGCTGTCGCCGAGGTCGGCGTTCGCGTCCTCCTGCCGGAAGCCCGGGAAGTAGAGCCCGACCGGCGTCTCCGACGGGGCTTCGAACCAGCGCCGCCCGAGCCCGCTCACGCGGATCGCGGTAGTGACGCCGTTGCGGGCAATCGCGGTGACGATCGAGGAATGCTCGACGCCGTGCGCCGCGTCCATGATCGCCTTCGACGCCGCCATCGACAGGTTGAGGAAGAACTGCGAGTTGCCGGCGACAAAATCGAGCGCGGCCTTCGCGCGCGCGCGGTCGAACGCGCTGCCGGCGAGCGCGCCGCCGATCGCCATGTGGAAGAGCGCGGTGGCGGCGGCGTTGCGGCTGTGCACCTCGTCGCCCATGAGGAGCGCCTGCGACTGGATCGCCTTGAGATCCACGCCGTCGGGCAGCGCCGCTACCGCGGCCTTGATCGCCGGCGCGAGCACGGTCGCGATCCAGTTCAGGCGGTCGATCACCTCGGGGCCATACGCGCCGAACCGCAGCACGCGACCGATGCCTTCGCTGAAGTTGCAGTACGCCGTGTTCCCGCCAGTCGAGTTGCGCACGACGAACACGGGCATCGACGGCGAGATCGTCCCCGACATCGGCCCGACCGCGCCGAGGTCGTGGTTCGGAATGAACGTCACTTCGCCCCGCGCGAGGCGGTCGGCCGCCTCCTCGGGCGTCGGCGCCCAACCCTCGTAGAGCGACGCGCCGATCAGCGTCCCCTTCATCGGGTGGCACATGCGCGCCCAGGGGATCGGCGCTCCGGCATGCGTCAGCGTCTTCTTCCCGTTCGCCCAGAGCTGCGGCCAGACCTCGTCCGCGCGCAACGCGACGTCGACGAGCACCGCGCGCGCGGCGAGCATGCGCTCGACCGCCGTCTGGTTCGCGCGGTCGATGCGCGAGCCCGGCGATTCGGGGTCGTCGGGATCGCCCGTGAGCTGCGCGAGGAGCCACGCGAGTCGCGGGTCGCCGTCGCCCGCGGGCCGCCACTCGACGTGAGCGACGGGCGCACCGCCGGCCCGCACGCTCTCGACGAACATCTCCGGCCCGACGTTCACGATCGCGAGGCCGTCCTGCAGCAGATAGTTCTTCATCTCCGTGTACCCGGCAGCATTGCGTGGTGCGGATGCTATAGTGGTCCGGCCATTTGCGATGGCCTACCTGATCGGGTATGCGAGGACCGCCTTCATGCACGGCGCAGCTTCGCCAGACGGCTTTCCCGGCATTCGTTGGGGCGCTCTATTTCTGCCTAACTCGATGATTTCAGGCCCCCGTATTCCCACTACTGTACAGCCGGACCCCTCCCAGACGCCTCATAAAGCGTCTGATGAGACGCCGACTTCTAGTTGGGCCCGGCCGGGCTGACGCCGTGGCGCCGATCGCGTGCTTGGGCCTAGAGTGACCGTAATGGGCCCTCACGCGGTCATCGCCTTGGTGGCGCCTGACATCTTCGTGCCCAACCCCTATGAGGCCCGGCCTGTCAACAGGTGAAGCGCGTCGGTGCCCAGGTTCGCCGCGATCTCCCCGTAGCGCGGCTCAGAGAGAGCGACAGCGCGATCTTTCTAGACCACCAAGAAAAAGCGCTCGCCTTTGGGGACCGGTCGAAAGAGGCGTTTTCCGAGGTTTTTCTACAGACTCGTTAGGCGTCACGAACCATGCCGTTGCCTCGCAACCGTTCCTGAACACACTGCAAGAACCATGAAGGCGCAAGAACGAGAGGAGTTGCTACAAGCACTGAAGGCTCGCTTCGAGAAGAACATGCATCGACACAAAGGGGTCGCATGGGCGAACGTCCAGGCTAAGCTCGAAGGCAATCCTGATGCACTGCGGTCGCTTCGTGAGATGGAGTTGACCGGCGGCGAGCCGGACGTGATTGGCCATGACCGGGAGGCGGGCCATTTCACGTTCTGCGATTGCTCGGCGGAGAGCCCGATAGGTCGCAGGAGTGTCTGCTACGACCGCGAAGCGCTGGACTCTCGGAAGGAGCACAAGCCGAAGAGCTGCGCTGTCGAGATGGCTGCCGCAATGGGAATCGACCTGCTGACGGAGGAACAATACCGAGAGTTGCAAATACTCGGTGAGTTCGATACGAAGACTTCCAGCTGGGTTAAGACACCGCACGACATTCGCTCGCTCGGCGGAGCCCTCTTCGGCGACCGACGCTATGGCAAGGTGTTCGTGTATCACAACGGCGCGCAGTCGTACTACGCGGCGAGAGGCTTCCGCGGCTCGCTTAGAGTGTGAGCACCGCGTGAGTTGGAAATGCCGTCAGAGCGAGTTTGCGCCAGTGACGCCTAACCCCGCGTTCGGCGTCGCAAGCCTGGTGGTCCAACTCAGGAGTAGTATTCGCGCCATGAAAGTCGCTACTGGTACAGTCATCGACGGAAAAGTCGTCGTCGAAGGGGAATCCCTCGCGGAGGGCACTAAAGTGACGGTGGTCCTGCGCGAGGACGAGGAGTCCTTCGACTTGACGCCGGAAGAGGAAGAAGAGCTACTCGCCTCGATCGCGGAGATTGAGCGGGGCGAGTGCATCACCGCGGATGAGCTGTTGGAACGGCTGCGCCGCTTCGGTTGAGCGCTCCTCTTCTTATCAAGGTCTCACGACGCGCGACCGCTCAGGTCGAGAAGGCCGCAGGGTGGTGGCAAGAGAACCGCCCCGCTGCCCCCGGTGCAGTTCGCGAAGACCTCGCTCGCGCGCTCTCACTCCTTTCAACCCAACCTGGTCTCGGCGTTCCAGCGCCTCGCGCGAAGACCAAAGGCATCCGTCGGCTGACGCTCAGCCGAATTCGTTACTACCTCTACTATCGCGTGTCTAAGGGAACGCTGGAGGTGCTGGCGTTCTGGCACAGGAGTCGCGGTCGGGAGCCTCGGCTGTGAGGTGCGCGACGCCGAACCACGCGTTCGAGCGGACCGGCCAACAGCTTCGCTGTTGGCTACCCTCCGCGCTACGCGAACGTTGGGCGCCACGGGCACGCAATCCGCACGTCTCGCTTCACTCCGGTAACGCGATTGGAGGGAAACATGGCTCAGGAGAGACACAACGAGACTGACGAGGTCTCCCTGATCAGGGAAATCGTCGGCACGCAGTTTCGAAGCCTTGCTTGGACGCGTGATGAAGATCCGAACTGGGTCGCGTTCGCACAAGGATTCCTTCCTGATGCGCGTCTTTTCCCGGCAGCGCGCCCAGTAAGACCCCGAACGATCGATCAATTCATGGATCGGATGAAGGGATTACGGGCCGAAGGTAAGCTCGTGTCATTCCAAGAGACCCCTCTCGGCTGCGCGGTGCGAGTGTTCGGCAACGTCGCGGTCGCCCTCGCCGCATGTGAGATGCTCGAGAACGGCTCGACCGTGACCCGCGACGTTAGCGCCATTGTGCTCGTCCGGGACACTGGTACCTGGCGCATTGTCGCGCAAGCCTGGGATGTCGAGACCGAGTCGAACAGGATTCCTGGTGATCTCACGGAATGTGAAACTCGGTGAAGGGTGCGCGTCGAGTCCGTCGCGACGGGCGGCCAACCACGCGTTCGAGCGGGCCGGCCGCCGGCGTCGCTGCCGGCTACCCTCGCGGCTTCGCCGCTCGGCGGCCGCCTAACGCGAGCGTTGGGCGTCACTTACTGAATAGGATGACTTCGCCTTCGCGAATTGCTACCGCGGGCTTCGCCCGCCTGCGCGGGCCGGTGAACTCTAGCGTTTGGGTGTCAGAGTAGCCCATCGAGGTAGTACCTCACTCTGCAAGGAGGCGACGATGGAAGACATAACGGGTGACATGAAGGTCGCTGACGTTCTGCGCCGTTGTCCCGAAACGGTCGATATCTTTCTAGGTCGGGGCTGCCCCGATATGCGACGGGGGTTTTTCGGCTTCATGGCTCGACTTATGAGCGTTCGGAATGCGGCGCGTATTCACAAGATCGACCTCGCGCCACTGCTTGCGGATCTCAACAAAGTCGCTCACCGGACCCGTGCCAGCGGGCTTCGCCCGCTCACACGGGCCGGTGAACTCTAGCGTTGGCCGTTGCAAAAAGACATTCGTCTACGGAGATGGCTATGGCTCCGGATCCCACACCCGCCGCAGCCGCTACCGCGCGCTCGGAGACCGTGCTGCGTCGCCTCCTTGGGGGCATGTCAATCTTCACCTTGCTGATGACAGTTCCTCAGGTTCTGACGATATGGGTCGGTCAGCAGGCAGCTGGAGTTTCGGTGTTGTCGTGGAGCGCTTATCTTCTGTCCGCGCTTCTCTGGTTTTGGTTCGGAATCCAGAAACGTGACAAGAACATCTACTTGCCATGCGTGGGTTGGATCGCACTGAACAGTGCCGTGATCGCAGGTGCTGTCGTCTATGGATAGCCGGTTCCCGACGCGTCCCGGTCCTGTTCCTGTGCGAGCGGCGCTGGTCAGCCGCAGCGACGCCCAACCCGTCGTGGGACGTCAACAGTGACGATCTTGGCTCATTGAGGTCTTCGGAATGACCGTTCGGATCGTCCGTCTCGGCGCCGATCGATTCCCAGGCGAGGGCCTTCGCGTCGGTACAGTGAGGCGTCCTCCCCGCGGCGTCGCGAAGACCGAGTATTCGTCGAAGAACTTCTACGACGTCTGGCTGCCGACTCTCGCACCCAGCTCCGAGACGGTCACGCTTGCGCAGCGCGCGAAGAATCAGCGCGAATGGGCGCGCTTCATGAGGAAATACCGTACCGAGATGGCTGCCCCGGAGAACAGGGCAACGCTCGATCTCCTCGCCGCCCTCTCCCATCAGACCGACTTCTCCGTCGGCTGCTACTGCCCCGACGAATCACGTTGTCATCGGTCGGTGCTGCGGGCGCTGCTACTGGAGCGCGGCGCGAAGGTAATATGAAGGGCCCGCAATATGATCAAGATCCGCCCTGTCACGCTTGCTGGCCACGGCATCCGGTTGGAGCCGCTCGCTTATGAGCATCAGGATGGGCTGGCTGCCGCCGCGGCTGATGGCCGGCTCTGGGAGCTGTGGTTCACTACGGTTCCGGAACCGGGACAGATGCACGCATACATTGCCGACGCGCTTGCGGGTCAGGAGGACGGCGATATGCTGCCTTGGGTGGTACGCGAGCTGGCGAGCGGCACGATCATCGGCAGCACGCGCTATCACGACATCGCAGCTGAGATCGATCGCGTCGAGATCGGGTTCACCTGGTATGGCAAGCGCTGGCAGCGCAGCCACGTGAACACCGCCTGCAAGCTGTTGCTGCTCGGTCACGCGTTCGACGCCCTTGGGTGCAAGGTGGTCGGTCTGCGCACCGACAACTTCAATCTGGCCTCGCAGCGAGCGATCGAGGCCTTAGGTGCCAAGAAGGATGGCGTCATCCGCCATCACCGAGCTCGCCGCGACGGAACGGTACGCGACACCGTGATCTATAGCATCCTCGCGAATGAATGGCCCGACGTGAAGCGACATCTTGAGCTGCGGTTGGCCCGTCACGGAAGCGCGTCGAGCTGAGTGTCACAACGTTCCAACCAGCGCATGCAGCGGACCTCCCCAAGTGCCTTCGCCCGCTCGCTGGGCGCCGGATGCGCGTCGTTTGGCCTACTGCATCCCGCCGTGAGGTGGTATACCGTCAATTGGCCCGCTCGCGCCGCGGATAGGCCCTGGGGAAACGCTGCGATGACTCCTCGATGAACATCGAAAAGATCAAGGTACGCATCGAGACCGGGCAGACCATCGACGTCGTGGTCCTCAGCAAGCGCGCCGACCGGATCCAGGTCGTGCTCGGCGAGGGCATCCACAACGTCAAGTGCGAGCTCACTCCGACCCGCAACGGCCTGGCGTATGCCGGTAGCGTGATGGGAAGGGAGATCGTGTACGAACGAAGCCGCGCGCAGGTTCAGGCCGACATCGACAAGCTCAATCCGGCCATGCGCAGGCCCAAGTCGCGCTGATCCAGATCAGCAGCCGACCCATGCGCGTGCCCTACGATCCGATCGCGGAACAGTGGTCGCGAGGCCGAAGCCCGCTCTTCGGCGAGCAGCCATGAAGATGAAACGCGGCCCCGGCGGTGTCGAGTACGAGGATCTCAAGCTCGGGGACGGCCCGGTCGCCGAACGCGGCGCCAAGGTGGAAGTCCGATACAGCCTCTTCCTCAACCGCGGCGACCCGGTCCAGGAGAATCAGCACTATTCGTTTCGCGTCGGCAGGCGGCGCGCGATTCCTGGTCTGGAGCTGGGCGTCGAAGGGATGCGCGTCGGCGGCGAACGACGTCTTCGCGTCGGCCCTCACCTCGCCTACCGGGATCAGGCGATTCCAGGGGTCGTCCCGGTGAGGGCGGTCCTTGAATTCCGCGTCACGTTGCTGCGGGTGGACGCTGACGCTTGACCGCGCCGTGATCGCCGGCGCCTACGGCTGGCCGGCTAGTTCGCCTGGATCTTCGCTTCCCTGACGACGCGCCCCCAGGTCGCGTATTCGCGCTCCATGTACTTCGCGAGCTCCTCGGGCGTTCCCGGCTTCGCCTCCATGCCCTGTTTGTCCAGTTGCTCGCGCACGTCGGGCGCCTTCAGCACCTGCACCAGCTCGCGATGGAGCCGCTCGAGGACCGGTTTCGGGGTCCCGGCGGGCGCCAGGAACGCGTACCAGTTGGTCGCCTCGTAGCCGGGATAGCCCGACTCGGCGATCGTCGGCACGTCGGGCAGGTAGGCCGAGCGCGTCGCGCCGGTGGTGGCGATCGCCCGTATCTTCCCGGCCCTGACGTGGGGGCCGGCCGTCACGGGCGTCGCGAAGATCGAGCTGACCTGCCCGCCGAGCATGCCTTGCATCGCGGGACCGCCGCCCTTGTAGGGGACGTGGACGATGTCGATCCCGGCCATCAGCTTCAGCAACTCGCCGGCGAGGTGGCCGGCCCCGCCGATTCCCGAGGAGCCGTAGGTCACTGTTCCCGGCTTCTCCTTGGCGAGCTTGACGAACTCGGCGAGCGTGCTCGCCGGGAGCGACGGGTTGACGACCAGCACGTTCGCGAACTCCACCGCCATGGTGATCGGCGCGAGGTCGCGCAGCGGATCGTAGGGAAGCTTCGCGATCAGGTGCGGCGCGACCGCGAGCGATCCCACCGACCCGAGAAGGATCGTGTAGCCATCGGGTGCACTGCGCGCGACGTGGTCGGTGGCGACGTTCCCGCCGGCGCCCGGCTTGTTCTCGACGATCACCGACTGGCCCACGCTCGCGCCGACCTTCTGCGCGACGATGCGGGCGACGGTGTCGGTGCCCCCGCCCGGCGCGAAGCCGACCACCATCGTGATCGTCCGGGTCGGATAGCTGCCTTGCGCGACGGCGCACTGGGCGAGGGCGGCGACTGCCGCGGCAAACACCGTGACGATCCAGGTCTTCATCGTGTGGTCCTCCTCCGAGGTCTGGAATCTTACCCGGGTTCCACCACGGCTTCGCGCCCGCGCGCACCGATCAGCACCCCGAGGAGCATGTCCCAGCCCGACGAATGCCCCAACGCGACAAGCGCCCGCGCCCCCGACACCGCCGCGCCGTCGTCGCCGGCCGCGAGCGCGTCGGCGAGCTCGTGAAGGGGCGCGAAGCTCGCGCCGCCGGCGAGGTCGGCGAGGAGCGCGGCGCTGATGACGTGGCTCGCCCGCCGCGCCTCCGCCGCGAGGCGCTCCCCGAGCGCGCGCCACCGCCGCGCATCGTCCGCGACGAGCAGCCGCCCGAACAGCGCACCGCCGACGAGGTCGTCGCCGGAAGGCGTCAGACCGCCACCGAGCCCGAGCAGGGCGCGCGACGCCCGATCCACGGACTCCGCGTCGTCGCCCCGGTACGCCGCTTCGAGCGCGTGCACGCGGCCGACAGCGAGGTCGAGCGGAAACGGCGGCGTGCCGCCGACCGCGAGCCACCCGAATCCCCTCGGCTCGCCGAGGCTCGCGACGCTCGCGCTCAGCCGCGCGCAGGCGTCGACGGTCGTCCTCCCGCCCGCCGGGAGCACCGGCGACCAGCTTCCGCTCGGCAGGGCGCCGAATCGGGCGGCCTCGCCGCGAAGCACCGGCTCGGCGGTGACCACCGCGCGCGGATGCATGGCGGGCAGCCTGGAGCCCACCCACACGATCTCGCCGGCGGCATCGAAGTACGGCGCGTCGGGAAACGCCGCGAGCGGGCGGGCGATGCCGCCGCTCGCTTCGAGGGCCGCGCGCGCTTTCGCGCCGATGGCCAGGACCGCGTTCAAGCGACGATCGCCGTGCCCGCCCGCCCGTCGAGCGCGAGGTCGAGCTTGTCGAGCGAGGTGATCACCGCCCGCGGGCCGCCGCGCTCGATGAATCCCAGCGCGGCGGTGATCTTCGGCCCCATGCTGCCCGGCGGAAACTGGCCGTCGGCGAGGTGCTTGCGCGCCTCGGCCGCGGTGAGCCGCTCGATCGAGCGCTGCGTCGGCTTCCCGAAGTCGAGCGCGACGCGCTCGACGCCGGTGAGCATGACGAGCTGCCCGGCGCCGACGTCGGCGGCCAGCAGCCCGCTCGTCAGGTCCTTGTCGACCACCGCGGCGACGCCGCGGTAGCCGCCGCCGGGCGCGCGCACGACGGGGATGCCGCCGCCTCCGGCCGCGATCGGGATCACCCCGGCGGCGAGCAGCGCGTTGATCGCCGGCGTGTCGAGGATCGCGAGCGGCATGGGCGACGGCACCACGCGCCGCCAGCCCCGGCCGGAGTCCTCGATGAAGTCCCAGCCGGTCTCGGAGGCGATGCGCTGGGCATCGGCCTCGCTGAAGAACCGCCCGACCGGCTTCGTGGGGTGCGTGAACGCCGGATCGTTCGGGTCCACCTCGACCTCGGTCACGACCGACGACACGCTCGCGCGGATGCCGTGCCGCGCCAGCACGTTCGCGAGGCTCTGCTGCAGCATGTAGCCGATCCCGCCCTGGGAGTGCGCCACGCACACGTCCATCGGCATCGGCACCAGGCTCTTCGAGGTGAGCGCCATGCGGAACAGGATGTTGCCGACCACCGGCCCGTTGCCGTGGGTGAGCACGGCGCGGTAGCCGGCACGAAACACCGGGACGAGGAGCTCGCACGCCGCGTCCATGATCTCGAGCTGCTCCTCCGCGAGGCCCTTGATGGTCGGCGGATAAACGGCGTTGCCGCCGAACGCGACGACGATGAGCTTGGGATCGAACGCCATTGCCCCGCGCGCGCCTCAGCGACCGGCCACGACGCGCGCCGCGAGCTCGGCGGCCGCGGTCGAGCCCGACGCGAGGACCATGCCGCCCTCGGCGAGCTTCGCCGCCTGGGACGCGAGCCGCTGCGGATCGTCCTCGGTCCCGCAGACGAAGCCGATGACCATGAGGCCGCGTCCCTCCCGCGCGGCGACCGCCCGCGCCTCGCCCACCGCGGGCGCAAGCGCGCCCGCCGGATCCGGATGCGCGCCGTAGCCGAGCACGACATCGAGCACGATCGCGGCGACCGACGGGTCGCGCGCCTCGACGCCGAGCCGCTCGACGCGGGCGGCGAAGTCGATCATCGGGTGCGGGCGGCCGACGGTGAACTCGTCGGCGCCGAGGTCGATCGCCGTGTGGCCGCGGCTCGGCGCGGCGTGCGGCAGCGCGAGCTTCTTCTCGAGCGGCGCGTTCGACCAGGCCTCCAGCCCGGCGTCGCGCCATACGAGCTGGGCTTCGGTGCAGTAGGTTCCGCCGGAGTACAGCCCGCGCAAGTTTCGCTGTGAGCGTGCGAGCTTCGGGAACGTCGACGCCGCGGGCGCCCCCGACCGGCCGGGATCCGCGAGGCCGCCGCCGCGCGCGAGCGCGACCGCAGTGGCGGCCGCCTGCTCGAGCGTCGCGACCGGGTGGAGGTTCCCGCCGCCGTCGAGCTTCGCGCCGAGGAACAGGCACACCGTCGGCTTGCCGGTCGCGCGGGCGGCGGCGAGCGCCCGCTCGGCGACCGAGGGCGCGGGCGGCTTCGAGACGATCGTGATCACCCGGGTCGCCGGATCGCGCCCGAGCAGCTCGAGGCCGGCGACGAGCGTCGTGCCGCCGACTTCCTCGTACACGTCCCGGCTGCCGGTGCCGATGGCGTGCGACACGCCTTCCCCGAGCGCGTGAATCCGGCAGCTCACCTCCTGCATGCCGGTGCCCGACGCCCCGACGAGCCCGATCGCCCCGCGGCGCACGGCGTTCGCGAAGCCGAGCGGCACGCCGTTGAGGATCGCCGTGCCGCAATCCGGACCCATCACGAGGAGGCCCTTCCGCGCCGCGAGCCGCTTCACCGCGAGCTCCTCGGCGAGCGGGACGTTGTCGCTGAAGAGAAACACGTGGAGCCCCGCCTTCAGCGCCTTCAGCGCTTCGGCCGCAGCGTAGGGGCCCGGCACCGAGATCTGCGCGAGCGTCGCGCGCCCGAGCTGCGCGACACCCATCGCGATCGAGCGCGGCGCGATCTCCGTGCGATCGGTCCGCGCCTTGGCGTCGCCGCCGGCGAGCGCGACTTCGATCGCCTCCAGCGCCGGGACGAGCGCCGCTTCGTCGCCGTCGACGAGGACCATCAGGTCGGCCGGCGACGCGCCGGCCAGCTCGGGGGCGAGCAGGTCGGCCTGGCCGAGGATGTCCTTGTTGGCGGGAGTGCCCATCAGCAGCGACACGCGCGCGAGTCCGGCGCGGCCGAGCACCTCCTGCGAGATCCGCATGAGGGCGACCGAGTCCTTGTAAAAGTTCGGCTTGACGCGCGCGGCGACGGGCATTCCAAGCGTCTCGGGAAATGCGCCAGGGGCCAGTGTGACGGCCGGGCCGCGGCCGGGCAAGCGCGCTCGGGAGCGCGGGAATCGACACCCCGCCGCGGGCGGTTACGTCTGGTGTCTGGTGGAGTGGAGGAGGATCGAACTCCCGACCTCGGCATTGCGAACGCCGCGCTCTCCCAGCTGAGCTACCACCCCCCGAAAGAGGTGCGGATTCTACCCCCCGTGCCGTGCCTCAACAACCCGCGCGGCGCCGCCCCGTCCCCCGTCCCGGAGGCGGGGCCACGCGCACTTCCGCACACCCGGGGGCACCGAGGCCGTGCGGAATCCCAACTCCTCCGCGCGGCGGGGCCGGCGCCGGTTGCCCGCCCCGGACCCGGGTCCTATGATCCCCCGTCCAACGCGAACCAGGCCTTCCGCCATGCAGATCAATCCGCCCTTCGGCTACCGCGAGATCGTGCCGCTGCACAAGTCGAACGGGGTCATGCTCCCCGCGCCGGGGTTCCTCCCCGAGTTCGTGGCGATCACCAACGCAATGCCGGTGAGCTACACCGAGTTCGGCATCGCGTGCCGCGACTACCCGATCGTGTTCACTTCCAACGACAGCGGCAAGAGCTTCGCCGCGGTGGCGGTGCTCGGGCTCGGGCAGAGCGAGAACGTGTTCGTGAAGAACGGCACCTGGGAGGCGGGCGCGTACGTCCCCGCCTACGTGCGCCGCTATCCATTCTGCATGGCGCGGGTCACCGTGAGCAACACCGAGCAGCAGAACCGGCTGATCTGCATCGAGAAGGGGTTCCTCGCCGACGACGGCGAGAAGCTCTTCGACGCCAAGGGCCAGCCGGTCGAGAAGTGGGCGCCGATCGAGCGGCTGCTCCGCGAGTACGAGGCCGACCTCGACCGCACGCGGGAGATGTGCGCGATCCTCGGCGACTACCAGCTTCTCGAGCCGTTCTCGATGCAGGCGACGCCGGCCGGCGGCGAGCCGCTCAACCTCCAGGGCATGTTCCGCGTGAAGGAGGAGAAGCTCGAGCACCTCAACGCCGCCCAGCACAAGAATCTCTTCAAGAAGGGCATCGTCGGCCGGATCTACGCGCATCTCCTCTCGGTCGAGAACTTCGGCCGGGTGCTCGCGCGCCGCGCCCGCCCGGCGGTTGCGCCACAACCTGCGCCCGCACCCGCACCGGCGAAAGCCGAGCCGGCAAAAGCAACTGCCAAGTCGGGGAAGCGGTAGCGCCCCCGCCTCCCCCGCTTCCGCGCGGGTTCGAGGCCCCTCTAGCGAGGGTCTGTTCCTAGGTTGTCTCGCCCTCGGCGGCGTGCCGCGTGGCACGCGCCAGGCGGTCGTTGATCGCGCTCCAGGCCGGCGTCTTCGGCGGCGTTTCCACGAGGATCACGTCGACGTTCTGCGCGTCGAGCGCGCGCAGGTGCGCGTAGAGATCGTGGGCGTACGGACCGGGCACGACCGGCACGACGCGCTGCAGGTGCTGGCCAAGGCGCGGCACGGTCACCTCCAGCGCGAGCGCGCCGATGCGCCGCCCCTTGTGCGAAGCGAGCGCCTCGAGCATCTCGACCCGGCGCACGAGCTTCACCTGGGCGCGCGGGGCGTAGTGCGACGCGTGGGTGCCGGGCGCTCGCGGCGCCTGCGCGTCCGGCATCCCCACCGCCTCGCCGAGCGCTTCTTCGATGCCGGCGAGCGGCACGCCGCCCGGCCGCAGCAGCCGCGGCCGCTCGCCGGAGAGATCGACGATCGTCGACTCGATCCCGACCGGGCACGCGCCGCCGTCGAGCACGATCGGCACCGCGAGGCCGAAATCGGCGAACACGTGCATCGCGGTGGTCGGGCTCACGCGGCCGAACTTGTTGGCGGACGGCGCGGCGACGCCGGTCCCGTAGCCCTCGAGCAGGGCGCGTGCGGCCGGGTGCGACGGGACCCGCAAGCCGACGGTGTCCTGCCCGCCGGTCACGGCATCCAGCACGCTCGCCGCCCGCTTCAGCACCAGCGTCAGGGGGCCGGGCCAGAACGCCGCTGCGAGACGGCGCGCGCCGGCGGGGATCTCGCGCGCCCAGTCCTCGAGCTGCGCGGCGTCGGCGAGGTGCACGATGACGGGATGCATCTCCGGCCGTCCCTTCAGCGCGAAGATCTTCGCGACCGCTTCCGGGTTGCCGGCGTCGGCCCCGAGCCCGTACACCGTCTCGGTCGGGAAGGCGACGAGCTCGCCGGCGCGCAACAGCTCGACCGCCCGCGCAATCGCCGCTTCGTCCGCGGGCTGGACGTTGGTCGGCTCGATGGGCGCGGGGGGCGCCGGTGCCGCGCTGATCTCCGAGGATGCAGAGCTCACGCTCTCGCTCACGCGGTGAGGAGTCGCAGCGCTTCGCGGTACTTCTCGGCGGTCTTCGCGAGCACGTCCGCCGGCAGCGCGGGTGCCGGCGGCTGCTTGTCCCAGGCCTGCGCCTCGAGCCAGTCGCGCACGAACTGCTTGTCGAAGCTCGGGGGGCTCATGCCGACCCGGTACTCCGCAGCCGGCCAGAAGCGCGACGAGTCGGGGGTCAGCGCTTCGTCGATGAGGACCAGCGTGCCCGCCCCGTCGATGCCGAACTCGAACTTGGTGTCGGCGATGACGATGCCGCGCGACCGGGCATAGTCGGCCGCCTCGGTGTAGAGGCGGAGCGTCGCGTCGCGCACCCGGCGCGCGCGGTCCGCTCCGACCAGCCGTTCCATCTCCGCGAACGGGATGTTCTCGTCGTGCTTGCCGATCGGCGCCTTGGTCGACGGGGTGAAGATCGGCTGCGGGAGCCGCTCCGCTTCGCGGAGGCCCGCGGGCAGCGGAATGCCGCAGATCGCCCCGGTCCGCTGATAGTCCTTCCACCCGGAGCCGATGACGTACCCGCGCGCGATCGCCTCGATGGGCAGCGGCTTCAGGCGCCGCACGACCATTGCCCGGCCCGCGACCTGGCTCCGCTCGTCCGGGCTCACCACCGACTCGGGCTCGACGTCGGTCAGGTGGTTGGGGATGACGTGTGCGAGCTTGCGGAACCAGAACAACGACAGCGCCGTGAGCACGTGGCCCTTGCCCGGAATCGGCGTCGGCAGCACGACGTCGAAGGCCGACAGCCGATCGGTCTGGATGACGAGCAGCTTGTCGTCGTCGACGGCGTAGATGTCGCGGACCTTGCCGCGATGGAGAAACGGCAGGCTCTTGAGGCTCGACTCGAGCACCGTTAGTCCGGAAGCTTCGTCGCGACGACGGCGTCGGTCTCGCTCGCGCGGAACGCGGCGAGCTGCGCGGCGAGCGCCGCGTCCTCGAGCGCGAGCATGGCGACCGCGAACAGCGCCGCGTTCGCCGCCCCCGCCTCGCCGATCGCGAACGTCGCGACCGGGATGCCCTTCGGCATCTGCACCATCGAGAGCAGCGAGTCGAGCCCCTGCAGGTGCTTCGACGGCATCGGCACCCCGAGCACCGGCAGCTGCGTCTTCGCCGCGACCACGCCGGCGAGGTGCGCCGCGCCGCCGGCCGCGGCGATGAAGCACGCCGCGCCCTTGCCTTCCATCTCCGCGATCCAGCGGTCGAGCGCCTGCGGCGAGCGGTGCGCCGACAGCACGCGCGCCTCGTGGGACACGCCGAAAGCCTTCAGCTGTGCGGCGGCGGCCCGCATCACCTCCCAGTCGGAGCCGCTCCCCATCACGATCGCGACGATCTTCTTCACTCCCCTCCTCCCTGAGGAGGGGTGCCCGAGCGCAGCGAGGGCGAGGTGGTCTCGCGAGTCATCGCGTTACGCCGCCTTCTTCTCGAGTTCCGCGTTGTACTGCCCCATCGCGGCGAGCCCGTTCATGCGTGCGCGGTGGGCGAGGAGCGCCTGCGCCTGCGCGACGTTCGCGGGCGAGCCCTTCCAAGCCTTCAGCGCGGGTTGCTGGAGCGCACGCCCGTACGAGAACGTCAGCGGCCACGGCAGGCCCGGGAACATGCGGTTCATGGCGGCGAGGTTCTCGGTCGCCTGCTCGTCGCCCTGGCCGCCGGACAGGAACGCGATGCCGGCCACGGCCGCCGGCACGCAGTGCTTGAGCACGCGGACCGTGCGCTCGGCGACCTCCCGCGAGCGCGCCTGCGCCGCGCAGTCCTTGCCGGAGATCACCATCGAGGGCTTCAGCACCGATTCCTCGAGCACCACGCGGTTCACGTAGAGCGCCTGGTAGACGGCGGTGAGCGTCCACTCGGTCACCTCCTCGCAGCGCTCGATCGTGTGGTCGCCGTCCATGAGCACCTCGGGCTCGACGATCGGGACGAGGCCCGTCGCCTGGCAGATCGCGGCATAGCGCCCGAGCGCGTGGGCGTTCGCGGCGATGCACGTCGTCGTCGGCATGTCCTTGCCGATCGTGATCACCGCCCGCCACTTCGCGAACTTCGCGCCGAGCTTCACGTACTCCTGGCAGCGCCTGGCGAGCTTGTCGAGGCCCTCGGTGACCTTCTCGCCGGGGCAGAAGGGGAGGTCGAACGTGCCCGAGTCGACCTTGATGCCGGGGAGGATGCCCTGCCGCGCAAGCACCTCGGGGAACGGCGTACCGTCGGCCGCCTTCTGGCGGATCGTCTCGTCGTACAGGATCACGCCGCTGATGTGGTCGCCGAGACCCTTCGGGGTGAACAGCAGCTCGCGGTAGGCGCGGCGGTTCTCCTCGGTGGACTCGACATTGATGCCTTTGAAGCGCTTCTCGATCGTGCCGGTCGACTCGTCGGCGGCGAGGATGCCCTTGCCGCGGCCGACCATGCCTGTCGCGACGTTCGCGAGCTCGCTCATGACTGGACTCCTCTCGGAACGGACTGCGGAGGGGTGCGGAAAGCGTGAATTCTACCGCGGCGCAGCGCGGCGTCACGCGCCGATTCCGGGCCACGCCCCGGCCCCCTTAGCGCGCCAGGAGGTTGCTGAGCACTCGGTTGTTGGCGAGCCGGTAGACGGCAAAGTCTTTGGTGTCGACCGTGATGATCTCGCGCACCCCGCTCCGCTCGGCGAGTGCGAGCAGGGTCAGGTCGGCGAGGTCCGGAGCGAGATTGTCAACGAGCATGTTTGCGGGCATGGCGCTCGCGGATCAGCGTGCTCATGCGGCGGCTCGATAGCCCGAGATCGGGCGCCTCGGCGATCCCGCAGAGATCACGGGTGGCGTCGTGTGCAGTGCCCCGCCGAGCCGCCGTTGGCCCCGCAAGGTGCTGCTTCAACGCCTGGCGGACGAGCTCGCTCGTGCTCACGCCGAGCGCGGCGGCAAGGCGACGCACTTGCGCCTTCAGCTTCGGGTCGAGCTTGACGGTCAACATCGTCGGGTCCGGTAATCCCGACCGGTACTAAACCACGAGACTGCGGCGAGCGGCAATCGCCGCTCGTCTTGTCACCTTCCCCTGACGGTCACCGGTCGCCGTTCGCGGCCCGAGGCGAGCAGGGCGTCGATCAGCGCCTGGACGGCAAGCGCCGAACGGCCGGAGTTCATCGGCTCGCGCCGCGCATCGATGGCGTCGAGAAACTCGGCGTGTACCCGACGGTGGTGCTCGTGGGAGAAGGCCATTGGGTCGGCCCCGCCGCCGCCCGCTGCCGCCCCGCCGAGATCCAGGCGCTCGCCGTTCATGAAGTTCACCGTCAGGCTCTCGACCTCCAACCTGGCCGAGCCGTTCGTGCCTGCGATCTCGATGCGCTCCGGGTAGCCGGGGAACGTCACCGTCGTTGCGTCGATCACGCCGGACGCCCCGTTCGCGTAGCGAACGGCGCCCGCGACGACGTCCTCGGTGTCGATCTTGCGCAACGGACTCGTGTCGACGTAGGCCGACACCTCGTCCGCCGGTCCCACCAGGTGGAGCAGGAGGTCGAGCGTGTGGATCGCTTGCGTGAGCAGCACCCCGCCGCCGTCGCGCGCGAACATGCCGCGTCCCGGCTGCGCGAAGTACTCCGCCGGGCGCCACCACCGGATCGACGCGGACGCGGTCAGGATCTGGCCCAGGGCATCGGCCCGGAGCAGCTCGGCGAGCTTGAGCGAAGCCGGCCGAAAGCGATGCTGGAAGACGATCGCGAGCGTCCGCCCGGCGCGCTCGCAGGCCGCAACGACGGCCGCCGACCGCTCGGCGTTCGCTTCGACCGGCTTCTCGAGCAGCACGTGCTTGCCGGCGGCCGCCGCCCGATCCACGAGCTCAGTGTGCGTCCACGGCGGTGCGAGGATCAGTACGCAGTCGATCGACCGGTCGCCGAGAACCGCATCGATCGAGTCGACGACCGGAAGGCGGTAGGTCTTCGCCGCCGCCTCGCGCCGCTCGCGGGAAGGCGCGAACGCTGCGGCGACCTCGACGCGATCCACAAGGTCCCTGAGGCTCTGCGCGTGGGGCTTGAGCGCCATGCCGAGGCCGATGATGCCGATGCGATGTTTCGCCATGACGCCGAAGGCTAAACGGGCTCCCAGGAAGGTGCAAGCCAATACGCGACGCTAGAATGCGCCGCCATGCCGACCCGCCCCGCCACGCTGCTTCGACGGCTGGAAGCGACGCGCCTCGAGTACGGCCCGGGCCGAGCGATGCTAAAGCTCGCGCTGCTCCGCGAGCTCGCCCGGACGCGGCTCGCGAACGCGCGTCAGGTGCTGCGGCTGCACGAGCACCTCTGCTTCGTTCGCGCGTATCCGGACAGCCACGCGGTACTCGCCGAGGTCGAGCGGATGCTGGCCGGCTTCGCGCGCCGCGGCGACCTCCGTCGCCATCGCGACGAGCTCGCCGACTCGGGGGTCGCCGGGTGCGACATCCGGTACCGCTTCTTCTGGCCGACCGCGCGCTGGCTCGCGGCGCGCTGGCCCGCGCGGCTCGCGGTCGACTGGGACGAGGTCGACGATCCCGACAAGCTCGCCCCCCTGCTCCCGCTCCTCGTGGCGCCGCTCGAGGCGACGTGGCTGCGGATCCGCAAACCCGCGGCGCGCGTGGCCCTCGACCGGCTGCGGGGGCGCGACACCGACGCCGCGTTCATCGTGCAGCGCGTCGCGGCGATGCCCGGTGACGACTTCACGCGCGAGGCGCTCTTCGACGGGCTCGAGCCGCCGCTCGTGCTGCGTCCGGCGCCCGGTTCGCCCTCCCGTACGCATGCCCGCTACGAGCGCACGCCCGTCGTCTTCCGCAAGCAGGCGCCGCCGCGCACCCGGCCGGACCTGCGCGCCGAGCTCGCGCGCCCCCCGCGATCGGTCCGCGCCGTGGCCACGACCGCGGGCCAGCGACTGATCGACCTCGCACAGGAGGCTATGGTCACGCGCGCGCGCGACCTCGACGCCTTCGCGTACGGCGATCCGCGCGACGTGCGCCTCGTCGACGACGGCGATGGCCTGCAGTGGGCGCTGATCGGGACGACGCCCGAGCGCCGGCCGGTGCTGCGCACCACCTATGGCCAGCTCGCGCTGCGCAACGGGGTGCCGGTCGCCTACGCCGAAGCCGACATGCTGTTCGGCTGTGCCGATCTCGCCTACAACACGTTCGAGACCTTCCGCGGCGGCGAGTCGGGGTTCGTGTTCGCGCGCCTGCTCGCGATGCTCCGGCACGTTTTCGGCGCGCAGTCGTTCACCTTCGAGCCGTATCAGCTCGGCCGCGAAAACGAAGAAGGCCTCGCCTCGGGCGCGTGGTGGTTCTACTACAAGCTCGGGTTCCGCCCCCGGAACGGCGCGATCCGCGCTCTCGCCCGCACCGAGCTCGCGCGCATGCGGCGCCGTCCGGCGCACCGGTCTTCGAGGAAGACCCTCGCGCGGCTCGCCGAGGACTATCTCTACTTCGAGCCCGCCGGCGAGCGCGCGCCGTACTGGCCGCGGGTCGCGGAGCTCGGCGCGCGCGTCGGGTCCAAGCTCGCCGCCGCGGCGGGTGCGAATCGCGAGACGGCGGTGCAGACGTGCCTACGCGAGATGAGTCCGCTGTTGGGTACGTCGGCGCCGCGGGGGATCGCTGCGCGCACCGCCTGGGAACGCTGGGCGCCGATCGTGACGAGCCTACCGGGTCTCGACGACTGGAGCGCCGGCGAGCGCAGCGCGCTCGTCCGGGTCATCGCCGCCAAGGGCGGCCGCCGCGACGGCGACTATCTCGCGCTCTTCGAGGCGCACCCGAAGCTCGGGGCCGCGCTGCGCCGCATGACCGGCGCTTGAGCGCTACTTCAGCAGACCGTCTCGTGCCGTAGCCTGCAGGTGGCGAGCACTTCGTCGGAATCGCGCTTCCACCAGTTGTTCTTGGAGAAGATCTCGACCTCGTGCATGCCGCGGTAGCCGACCGCCTCCATCCACGAGCGGATCAGCGGAAGGTCGATCACGCCGTCGCCCATCATGCCGCGATCGAGCAGGAGATCGGTCG
>DATEDA010000193.1:0-18970 GCA_035286595.1 Burkholderiales bacterium
ATGGGCTTGCCGTAATGGGCCTCGATGTCGCGCGCCCACCGGGCGAGCTGGATGATCTCCGCGTCGGCGAGGACGAACGCGTCGCGTCGCTTGCGCGGCGTCTCGACTAGGCGGGTCGTCGCCGGTCCACTTGCGGCATAGACGAGCGCACGCTCCTTCGTGCCGAGCCTTTTGCCGATGATGGGTCTGCACCCGTTCCGGTCGAGCAGGGGCTTGAACACCATGTACTCGTCCGGATCCACGCTGCCCTGCACGACCGTCTCGCCGAGCCCCCAGGCGGCATCGATCAACACCGCGTGCGGAAATCCGGTCTCGGTGTCGATCGAGAACATGACGCCGGCAGCGCCCTTGTCTGCGCGCACCATGAGCTGCACGCCGACCGAAAGCGCGATCTTGAGATGATCGAAGCCCTGCCTCTCGCGATAGGCGATGGCGCGGTCGGTGAAGAGCGACGCCATGCAGCGCCGGCAGGCGTCGAGCAGCGCGCGCTCGCCCCGGACGTTCAGAAAGGTCTCGTGCTGTCCGGCGAAGGACGCCTCCGGAAGATCCTCGGCGGTCGCGCTCGATCGCACGGCCACCTCGGGGTCGCGGCGCCCGGTCCGCTGCGCGAGCTCGCCGTAGGAGCGCCTGATCGCATCCGCGAGCGCGGCCGGAAGCGAGCCTCGCAGGAACCGCTCGCGGATGGATCGGCCGGCTTCCTCGAGCGGCAGCGCCCCGCGTTGGAAGCGCGCGAGCGTCGCCGCGATCGGCTCCCGCAGCCCGTTTTCGCCGACGAAGTCCCAGAACGCCGACGCGGTCGTGGCGAATCCGTCGGGGACCCTGATCCCCGCCGCCGTCATGTGCTGGATCATCTCGCCGAGCGAGGCGTTCTTGCCGCCCACACGCGCGACGTCGCGCGCGCTCAACGCGCCGAGCGCGATCGTTTGGTCGTTCCGTTCCGTCACGCGCGCGTCGGTTGAACGCTCGCGCGGCGGCGCGCTCGAGCGGGAGGCGGACTGCCGGGCCGTGGCGCGCGGGCTCACGGCTCGACCCCGAGGTCGGCGTAAAGCGCGAGCCACTTCAGGATGTCCTCCCGTCTCACGAGGCCGCGGACTCGACCGTTCTCGAGCACCGGCAGCTGGTTGAGGTCCCTGCCCGCAAGCCGCGACAGGACCTCGCCGGCGTCCTCGTTCGGGCTCGCGGAGGCGAGCTTATCCGCGGAGATCATGATGTCGCGCACCGCGGTCCTGTCCCACGCCGCGCGGTCGAGCTTGCGGACCTCGCGCAGGCACACCATTCCTTCGAGCCGGCCGTCCGCGACGACGGGGAAGGCCCGCTGGTCGCTGCGCAGCAGGTAGCGGTCGACCAGCGCGCTCACGGACAAGTCCGGCGGCACCGTTGCGACCTGAGTCAGCATCAGGCGCGAGACCGGAACGTCCCTGAGCGCTTCGCGGATGACGAGCTGCCGGTAGCTCAGCGCCGCGGCGTTGTTCAGGAACCAGCCGATGAAGGCGACCCACAACCCGCCGACGAGCCCGCCGCCGAGGAACGGGACCCGAGCGCCGAACATCATCGCGACGCCGGTCGCGATGAGAAACCAGGCGAACGCCTGCCCCGCACCCGACGCCCAGCGCGTCGCGCGGCGCAGGTCCCCGCTGACCGCCCACATCAACGCGCGCAGCACGCGCCCGCCGTCCAGCGGGAATGCCGGGACGAGATTGAAGGCCGCGAGCGCGAGGTTCACCTGGCCGAGCCACAGCAGGAGCGTCCCGCCGACCCCGAGCGAGGCGAACAGCTGGGCGGGGTCCGCCAGCTCGGCCTCGGTCGGGCCGATCGAGACGCCAGCCGCGAAGAGGGAAAGACCGCCGATCACGGCGCTCGTGACCGGGCCGACGATGGCCATCCAGAGCTCGGCGCGCCAGTCCGGGGGCTCCTGCTCCATCTGCGCGATGCCGCCGAAGACGAAGAGCGTGATGCGCCGGATGGCGATTCCCCGCGCACGGCCCACCAGCGCGTGCGAAAGCTCGTGCGCGAGGACCGAGGCGAACAAGGCCACCGCTGCGCCGACCGCGGTCGCCCAGATCAGGGCGGGACCCCAATCCGGATGCCATCCCGGGAACAGGCCCAGCGCAAGGCTGCTTGCGATCAGCAGGAAGATGATCAGCAGGCTCCAGTCGGCGTGGATCTCGATGCCTGCGATCCGGCCCAGGCGCAGGCCGCTACCCATGGCGATGCCTCCCTCGTCGCGTCCTGCAGGGACTCATGCGGAGAAGGCCTTCGTAATCGCGTCCACGACGCACTGATTCGGCTCGCGGAGCGCATCCATAACGTCCGCGACCTCCGCAAGTGCGCAACCCATTGTCGTCCGCCTCGTGCGCCCGGGCTTGACGCACATCAAGCCCGGCACCGCGCCCTCCCTCCATCCTTGCAGCATGGGCGAGCGCATCGAGCTTCCTCCGCCGAAAGAGGCGGGCGGTGCGTCGCTAGCGGATGCGCTCGGGCGCCGTCGGTCGGTGCGCGACTTCGCGCCGCGGGAGCTCACGTGGAGCGAGATCGGCCAGCTCCTGTGGGCCGCGCAGGGCATCACGGATCGGACCTTCGGGCTGCGCGCGGCGCCCTCGGCCGGCGCGCTCTATCCGCTCGAGATCGATTCGGTCACCCGATCGGGGGTGTTCCGATACCAGCCCGGCAGCCACACGCTCGTTCGGCGCGAGCCGCACGACGTGCGTCCCGGCCTCGCGCGTGCCGCGCTCGACCAGGAGTCCGTTGCGGCCGCACCCTGCGTGTTCGCGATCTCCGTCGTCCCGGCGCGCACGATGCACAGGTACGGCCATCGCGGGACCCGCTATGTGCATATGGAGGCCGGGCACGCCGCACAGAACCTGCTCCTGCAGGCTCAGGCGCTCGGGCTGGTCGGCGCGCCGGTCGGCGCGTTCGACGACGAGGCAGTCGCGCGGGCGCTCCGCGCCGCAAGCGGCGAGGAGCCGCTCTATCTCGTGCCGGTCGGATGGCCGCCCGGGTCGACGCGAGCGCGGAGCGGGCCGCCCCCCGCGGCATAGGATTTTTCCGGTTCGAAACCCGCGCGCTCCGCACGGCGCTGCGGCTGACGACCATGGCATACCGCAAAGAGATTTCCATTCAGTCCCACGAGCGCGCCGAGCTCGTCAAGCTCGACGCGCTGGTGAGGAAAGTCATCGACGAGAGCGGTTTCAGGGAGGGCGTTTGCTGCATCTACGTGCCGCACACGACGGCCGGCGTGACCATCAACGAAGGCGCGGACCCCGCCGTCGGCGAAGACCTCCTCGCCTGCTCAAGGACCCGCTGAGCCTGCCCGCGGCTTGAACGGCCACGCGCCACCGCCGCGATCTGCGCAGGCGCTCTGCGCGAGTCTTTGACCGGCGTCAAGCCACCGGCACGGAGGTTGGCGAGAATCCTGTTGCAGCCCGACTGCGAACGGGAGAGCCGCGGCGCGCGCGGGGAAGCACAACACCGACACCCTTTGACCAGCCCGGCCTGGACCCGAGCGGGGCAGGCGGAGGCGCTGCGCGGGCTCTTCGAGAAGCCCGAGCGCGCGTTCAGCTCGGGTTGCATCCGCATGGAACGCGCGCTCGAGCTCGCCGTTCTGCTGCTCGACGATCCGGAACGCTGGAGCGCCGAGGCGATCGGCGCCGCGATTGCGGCCGGCGAGAGACGCATCGTGCCCGTGAAGCGCCGCGTGCCGGTCATGCTGCTGTACTTCAGCGCGGCGGCGGAGGAGGACGGGCCGGTGCACTTCCGCCCCGATCTTTACGACCGCGACCCACGCGTGCTCGCGGCCCTCGGCGCGCCGTTTCGGTTCAGTCCGGTCGCCGCGCCGATCAGTCCGGCGCGTAGTCGAGCGGCCAGCGGCGCGAGAGGAAATCGATGACCCGGGAATCCGCTCCCGGCGATGTATAGGTCCAGACCGGCTGGCCGGCCGTGAGCTTGCCGAGCTTCCGGGGCCGGACGTTGACCGCGAGAACGGGGAGCTCACGCGCGCGGAGCGCCGCTGCCTCCTCCTCGTGCCCGGGATCGCCCTCGAAGAACAGCCACTCGCGGACGAACGCGTCCTGCAGACGCTCGAGCTCGTGGCAGAGCGCCTCGGGGACCGGACCCGGCCGGTCGATCCTGGACTCGCCGGAGGTCGAGGCCACGACCCAGTCCCCGTGGACGTCGTCCTCCACCGACCGGTAGCAGACCGTCTCGCGGGTCGAGTAATAGTGTTCGAGCACGAAGAAGCTCGCCGGGCGCTCGTGAGCCCTGGCCCCGGTGAACCAACCGTAGACGTGGTCGCCCTGGACGAACCAGAAGGCGGCGCAGAGGACCCCCGCACCGCGGTGCGCATAGGCGACGTGGACGTGCGGTTCGATCATGCTGGTGTGGACCCGATCGAGAACGGCGGATCAATCCTTCTCTTTCGGCGTCCAGTTCTCCTCGGCGGGCAGCCCGGTGTCGGGATCGACCCAGTCCGACATGCCGATCTCGGTCTCGGCCTCGGCCAGCGTCTCGCCGGGCTCGTACGAGGTGGGCTCGTCGCTGGACTGCATGTCCTGCATCGCCTCGAGCAGCGTCGGAAACGGGCCGTAGTCCCGGCCGCCGTCCTTGGTTTGCCAATAGAAGCCGTCGGGCCGTTCGAGGACCCGCGTGCGGTCGTAGTCGGAGGGCGTTTCGGGAATGGTCTGCGTCATGGGCGTGCTCGATGTTGAAAGAGGCCGCTGGCCCAAACGATAGAGGAGGGGGGCCCTGTCCCCTTGACGGAGGTCAAGGGTCGCGCTCCGAAAGCGACGCAGGCCGATAGCGACGCGATCAGGAACACTGCGAAGAGGCCGCGACTCATGGGGCCCCTCACTCGTGCCGGAGCGCGTCGATCGGATTGAGCCGCGCCGCCTTGCGCGCCGGGAAGTAGCCGAACACGACGCCCACCGCGCCGGAGAAGAGGAAGGCGACGGTCACGATCCACAGGTTGAGCACGAACGGCACGTTCAGGAGCGCCGCGCCGCCGGCCGCCGCGGCGAGACCTGCCACGACCCCGGCGACGCCGCCCAGGAGCGAGAGCGTGACCGCCTCCACGAGGAACTGCAGCAGCACGTCATTCTCCATGGCGCCGACCGCGAGCCGGATGCCGATCTCGCGCGTCCGTTCTCAGCAGCGCCTCGGACTGCAGCACCTGCGCCCCGAGCTTGGTGGTGTCGAGGCGGGCGAGCGCCTGACCGGCCTTGACGGTGTCGTTGAGTCGACGTGCACGGTCCTGACGATCCCGGACAGCTCGCTGCCCACGTCGACCTGATTGGTCGGCTGAAGGGTTCCCGTCGCCGTCACCGTGACGGTCAGGTTTCCGCGCTCGATCTTCGCGGTCTGGAATCGGACCTGCCCGCTGCGGCCGGAGAGCAGGGCGGCGCCGATCACGCCGATCGTGATCAGGACGCCGGCCGCCGCGACCCAGCGCCATAGCCGGCGGGGCCCGGAGGCAGCCGGTGAGAGCCGCAACGTCTGTGCGACCTCGGAAGGCGGGACGGATAGATTCTGCGTCATGGGCTGGGCCCCGTTAGGCGGCTGGCGCGGCGCTCCTTGCGCCCGCTCTCGGACACCGAACCTGCGTTCACCCGCGGAGCCCCAATGACTGCGCTCTAGCGACGCCCGCGGGCATTGCGCGCGCGCCCCTCATCAAGCGCGGGCTCGGCGCGCTCCCGACTTTCCCGAGCGACGGCGCCTGGCGCTGCGATCGGTTCCGCGGATTAGCAATACCGGGATGCTGGAGATCCGGACGACGCCTTCTGCCACACTGCCCAGAAAGAGCTTGCTCAGACCTCGGCGGCCGTGGGTCCCGATCACGATCAGATCGGCGGACCAGCGTTCGGCGTCCTCCACAATCGCGTCGGCGACACGCCGCACGAGCGCGCCAAGGGTCCGGATCTCGAGCAGCTTCGTCTGGGGTTCGATCCCGGCCTTCACCGCACGAACGCTTGCGTTCTCGAGGATGCGCATGCCCGCCTTGCGCGCCATCTACCGCCATCAAAATGCGCTCGTACAGGGGCTTGGACCTGGAAGCCAGTCAGCGCGTCAGGCTAATCCCGTAACGCGGAGGCGACTTGACACGCGTCAAACCCGGGCGCCGCGACGCGTGCGCTGCAAATTGACGGAAAGCAAGGTCTCGGCGCGCGCGACGCAATACCATAATCGGGGTTGCACAGGGTGCGAAGGCGGCGCGAGCGTTGAGCCGCCCGGGTTGCCGCATCGGCGGGGCAACTTGCATGGATCGGCGTCGGTTTCTTGGTCGAGCAGCGGCGTTGCTGGGCGGTCTCGCTGCCGCGCCGCTCCGCGCACGAGCGAAGCACAAAAGAATGCCGCAGCCCACCGAAAGCCCGAGGGCGGCATCGCGCGCCGTGACGCTATTTCTCTGCGGCGACGTCATGACCGGCCGCGGGATCGATCAGATCCTCCCGCACCCGAGCAAGCCGCACCTCTACGAGCCGTACGTGCGCTCCGCGCTCGGCTACGTGGAGCTCGCCGAGCAAGCCACCGGGCCGATCAAGCGGCCGGTCGACTTCCCCTACATCTGGGGCGATGCGCTGGCGGAGCTCGACCGCGTGCAGCCCGCCGCGCGCATCATCAACCTCGAGACCGCCGTCACCGCCGCCGAGGACGCGTGGCCGGGCAAGGGCATCCACTACCGCATGCATCCCGCGAACCTGCCGTGTATTTCCGCGGCCCGGATCGATTGCTGCGTCCTCGCCAACAACCACGTGCTCGACTGGGGATATCGGGGGCTGGCGGACACTGTCGGCGCGCTGCGCGACGCCGGCATTCGCACCGCGGGTGCGGGCCGCGACGGGGCCGAGGCCGCCGCGCCGGCGGCAATCGCGCTGCCGGGCAAGGGCCGGGTGCTCGTCTTCGCGTTCGGCATGGAAAGCGCCGGAGTCCCGCGCGAATGGGCGGCGCACAAGGACCGCGCGGGCGTGAACCTCCTGACCGACCTCTCCGCGCGATCGGCAGAACGGATCGCCGGACAGGTCGGCGCGGCGAAGCGTGCCGGCGACATCGTCGTCGCTTCGATCCACTGGGGCGGCAACTGGGGCTACGAGGTGTCGCCGGCGCAGCGCGAGTTCGCCCATCGGCTCATCGAAATCGCGGGCGTGGACGTGGTGCACGGGCATTCCTCGCACCATCCGACGGGCATCGAGGTCTACCGCGACCGGGCCATCCTCTACGGCTGCGGCGACTTCCTGAACGACTACGAGGGGATCGGCGGCTACGAATCGTTCCGCCCCGACCTCGCGCTGATGTACTTCCCGACCCTCCACGCCGCGACCGGGAAGCTCACGCACTTCGCCCTGACACCGACACGAATCCGGCATTTCCGCGTCAACCGCGCACGGGAAGAGGACGCGCGCTGGCTGGCGGATGTGCTGAGTCGCGAGGGCCGCAGACTCGCCACCCGCGTGGAGCCGCAGCCCGACGGCACGCTCGCGCTGCGGTGGGGCTAGCCCGGATGTCGCGGGAGCGTGGCGGCGACCCGGTGTCCACGGTGGCCGCCAAGCCTCGCCGGCCTCGCGGCGTCCGCGCTGAACGCCGCGCCGCTGTCCCCGCTCGGGCGCCTCAGGCCTTGCGCCGCTCGGGGATGCCAAGCTCCTGGCGGTGGCGCTCGTCGCAGCGTGGGTGTTGCAGAACGAAGTTGCGCAGCACGAGCTTCAACGCGAGCGCGCGGTCGCGGTCGGCGCGTGCGGCCGCAACCGCGATGTCGTCCTTGATCATCGCCTTGATGCAGAGCTCGCCCTCGGGCGTGCGCACGAGGTAGTTGCCGAGCTCGGCCGCGGCGATCTCCGGGATGTGCTCGTGCTCGGCGATGGCGAGGACCTCGTCCTCGCTCAGGCCGCACAGAGCGATGCAGTCCTCCAGAGTGAGCATCGGTTCGCGAGGACTAGCCGCTACGTCGCGAACTCGTCCTGAAACACGTCCTCGGTCTTGCGCGCTTCGCCGGTCTGTTCGCGCCGAATCAGCACCGAGATCTTCGCCAGCTCGCGTGCGAGCAGCGGCACCATGTCGTCCATCGAAACCAGCCCCTTGAGGTGGCCGTGGCGGCCCACGATCGGCGCGCGTCTCACGCCGCGGGCGGCCATCTGCTCCGGCGCTTCGAGCAGGCCGTCCTCTTCGCGCAGGCAAAGGACCGGCGTGCTCATGACGCTCCCCACCGGCGTCTGAGCCGGTGCGAAGCCCTGGCCGATGACCTCGACGACGATGTCGCGGTCCGTGATGATGCCCACCGGCGACCGCCCCTCGGGAGTGTCCACCACGACCAGGTCGCCGACGTGGCTCGCGCGCATCAGCATCGCCGCCTCCGCGACCGTGGCGTCGCGTCTAATCCGTGCGACAGGCTCGGCGCATAACGTACCGATCGTCATGACTGGTCTCCTTCGTGGCGCGTTGATGTGGTGTCCGAGCCGATGCTATGCGCACCGCCGCCCGCCGTCTTGAGCGCCGTCAAGCTAGGTTGCCCGGTTGCGCGGCTCGTGGAGGTGACCGGTGACGGGCACGCCGGTCTGGTCCGCGGCGACCATGCATCGCGCGCGCCGGGTGGCGCGGTCGAAGTCGTTCGCGTGATGGAAAGGCCTGAGGCTGTCCAGGACGTCCGGCCCGCCGAGCGAAACGTTCAGGATCTTCCAGCCGAACTCGGAGTGCGCGTGCCCGTAGTGCTCACGTCTGATCCAGGCGCCGCACTCGTCCCTGCGCCAGTCCTCGGGACCGAGTTCCGTCATGCCCCGTGCTTTTTCCCATACCTGCTGGATCATTTCCTCGCTGAAAGCCATGGCGTCCGCTCCTTTCGCTCGGGTTATGCGACTCGCACCAATCGCGCCAAACTCTCCCACGGGATTTCCGGCGCCGGCGCAGGGGCAACTTCCGGCGGCGGAGACGGGATCTCCGGCTCGGGCTGCGGCGGTGCCTCGGGGCCCGGCGCTGGAACCTCGACCGGCGGCTGCTCGGACGGAAACTCGGGCGCCGGCGCCGGGATCTCGGGCTCCGGCCGCGGCACGCCGCCGGCCGCCGAGGCCGTCCGCGAAACCACGACGCTCATCGTGTGCATTCCCGTGATCGCCTCCGTCTGCTGCTCGTAACGTCGCCGTCTGCGCGCGTGTCAGCCGCCAGGCTCCTCCACGCCTTCGCCCTCGCGATCGAGGAGCCACCGGTCGGCGTCGGTCTCCGGCCAGTCGCCGAGGGGATCCTGCACCGAGCGCTCGGCCTGCGGGCCTCGGGCGCGCCGCCCGCCCTCGGGCTGCGGGAGCGCCCGGTCGGCCTCGTCGACCGGCGGCGCCGGGACCGGCGGTGCGAGCGTGCGTGCCTTCGTCGGTCTTCCGCGGCGTTTGCGCGATCCTCTTGCCGTCCGCCGCGCTGCGTCGCTACGATCCTCGGACATCGGTCCCCTCCGTCGTTTGCCCGGCGAGCCGTGCCAGCGTGCGTGCAAGCCACGGCGCGATCGGGATGATCTGGACGCGCGGATGGGCTGCCGCGCGCACGCTGTCGGTCGTCACGACCCGGCGCACCGATGCTGCGGCGATGCGCTCCAGCGCACCCGGGGCCATGACGGCATGGATGAATAGCGCGTTCACTTCCCTGGCGCCGGCCTCGAGCAGCGCTTCCGCCGCCCCGGCGATCGTGCCGCCCGTGCTGGCCATGTCGTCGACGATCAGGCAAGCACGTCCGCGCACGTCCCCGAGCACCTGCAGCGCGACCGCGACGTCGGCGAGCGGACGGGTCTTCGCGACCGCCGCCAGCGGTGCGGCGAGCGCCGAGGCATAGCGCTGCGCGCGCTTGAGACCGCCGGCATCCGGCGAGACGACGGCTAGATCGGCGACACCCCAGCCGCGGACGACCGGAAGCATCAGCTCGTCGGCTTCGAGCTGGACGACCGGGATGTCGAACGCGCTCTCGAGCGCCGGCGAATGCAGCTCGAGCAGCACGATCCGGTCGACGCCCGCGCTCGCCAGGAGGCGCGCTGCGACGCGCGCCGAGCGCGGCTCGCCGGCGCCCTTGCGGACGTCCTGGCGTGCGTAGCCGAAATAGGGCACGACCGCGGTGATCCGGGCGGCGCCGGCGCCGCGCGCCGCGTCGGCAATCAGCGCGAGCGTCATCAGGCGCTCGTTGGTCGGCGTCGACGTCGGCTGGACGATGTAGAGATCCGCGTCCGCGACGTCGGTTTCGATGCGGACGCGGGTCTCGCCGTCGGCGAACGCGGAGATCCAGGTCGGGACGACGGTCGCACCGCAGAGGCGGGCGAGGTCCTGCGCGAGCTGGGGATGGGCATCCCCGGCCGCGAGTGCGATGCCGGGCTTCCGAAGCCGAGTGCTCGCGGAGACCGGCTGGCCGACAAGGGTGCGTATCGTGTTCATGCGCTTGATCAGCGGAACTGGTGCCTCTTGAACCACCCAAAGCACAGGAACAAGGTATCGCCGCCCCGCCAAGCGCTGTTGATCGAAATCAACCGTCCCGCGTGTCGCGCGTGCTCTGCTTCTATTGGAATTCGAGATGCTCGATCCGAAACCCGAGAACCAGCGTGTCGCGGCCCAGTTGCGGGACGCTGCCACGCTCCTCGCACTACGCGGGCGGCGCGGCTTGACCGGGATCAAACGGGGCAGCCCACGCATCGGTAGATTGAAAAGGCTCTATCGACGACGCAGCGTTCTCAAATGATCAATTGGCCGTTCTACGAGTCGCTCGATGCCGTGCGCGCTTGCACTGTCGAAGCGGCGGCGGTGCTCATGCGGGAGCATCACGTCGGGACGCTGGTGGTCACCGACGACGCGCCCAATGACAACCGGGCGCTCGGCATCGTGACGGATCGGGACTTCGTGGTGCAGGCGGCGGCCGCGGGGATCGGACCGAAAGAGGCGACGCTCGGTGAGGTGATGACTCACGGCCTCGCCGCGATCGCCGCGACCGCGGATATCCACGAGGCGATGGAAGCGATGCGGGCGAAAGGCATTCGGCGCCTCGCCGTGACCCGCGGCGACGGCATGCTGGTCGGCATCGTCTCCTTTGACGACGTGATCGACGCGCTCGCGGCCGAGCTCACGAGCCTCGCCGGGATCATCCGCAGCGAGCGCGAGCGCGAGGTCGTGCAGCGCCCCGAGGGCTTGCTGGTGATCTAATTTAGCGACGGCGCGGGCGCGCCGTCTCGGGCAGGAGGCTCGGCGAAGCTCGCGTCGCTCACCAGAGGGCGGCGTCGCCTCCCACGATCTCTCGCCACAGCGTACTGACCCCGCGCAGGCTGTCCTGAACGACCTCGAGCGCCCTCGGGCGCGCCGCTTCGAACGCATCCGGATCCTCGAGACGCAGCTTCAAGTCCGCGACCTGCGGCTCGTCGATCGGATCGCCGATCCGGCTCAGGAGCCAGCAATACGCCTCAGTTGCCGCGGGGACTTCGGTGGCGACCGCGTGAGCGATCCGGCTCGCAACCAGGTTGTAAAGCTTGCCGACGTGCGTGACCGGGTTCTTGCCCGCGGGCGCTTCCAGGCTCATCGGCCGGTACGGCGTGATCAGGCCGTTCGGCCGGTTGCCCCGGCCGACCTGTCCGTCGTCGCCGGCCTCGGCCGAGAGGCCGGTGACGGTCAGGTAGACGCTCGATTCGGTGTCGCCGTCGGCAGTGTTGACCGCAGCTTCGACCTCGCCGCCGCCCGCCTCGCACGCGGCCGCGATCGCGAGCCGCGCGATGCCGGCTTTCTTTTCGCGGTAGTCGTCGAGGTCGGCGACGTGCCGGCTCACGAGCGCGCACGCGACCGTGAGCCGGACCACCTCGCCCGTCCGCACGCCCATCACCTTCACGTCCTCGCCGATTTCCGGATGCCTCGCCTTCGTCGCAGGCGCGTTCAGCGCGTGCTCGACCGCGAGCACGACCCGCTCGAGCGTGTCCAGCGGCGCGTAACCCGCCCCGAACGAGGTGTCGTTCGCGAGCGGTACCGCGCGCCGGCGCTCGTAAAGATGCGCGAGATCGGCCGACGTCGGACGGAGCAGCGCGTGGATGCGCACGTGCCGCGCCGGATCGAGGTGGCGGACGTGGCGCTTCAGCCAGTCGCGGCTGGTCTCCAGCACCAGCTCGTCGAGCGGCACGTGGACGCCGCCGACCGCGGCGGTGGCGCGACCCGCGAGATACAGCTCGATCGGCTCGAGCACTTCGCCGCCGCCGAACCGCGGCCGCGCGGCGCCGCCCCGCAGCAGCGCCTTGTCGACGTTGTGGTGCAGGATCGTGCCGAAGCGGTCGAGGTAGAAGCGCGACAGCGCGACGCTTAGCGCCTCGGCGAGCGCGTCGCAGATCGAGTCGGGATGACCCAGGCCCTTGCGCTCGACGATCTCGATCGGGAGCGCGGCGGGCGAGGGCGCATCGAGCAGTGAGACTTCGATGGGCATGATCGGCTGCAACCATGCGCCGATCCGCGGGTCGCCCGTTTGACCTCGGTCAACCGGCCGCGCGGCGATGGACTCCGCGCGCGCCGGGCCACGGCGCGAGGCTGGCGAGGCCGTCGGGCAGCCACTCGTGGATGCCGACGACGAGCGCGCCGCCCGGCCGGAGGCGATCGGCGATGCGCCGCATCACCGCGAGCTGGACCGCCGGCGCGTAGTAGGTGAGCACGGCGTTGCGGCACAGGACGAGATCGAACGGCCCGTCCGGCATGGCCTCGCGCAGGTCCTGCCGCAGAAACTCGACGCGCCGGAACCGGTCGCGGACGCGCCAGCCGCCGTCGACCGGCTCGAACCCCGCCGCAAGGAGGTCCTCGGGCAGCTCCTTCAGGCTGCTCGCGGCATAGCGGCCCGCGCGTGCGCGCGCGAGCAGGCGCTCGTCGAGATCGGTCGCGACGATGCGCATGTCGAGCTGCGGGCACCGCGGCTGCAGTCGGACCACCCAGAGGATCGCGAGCGTGTAGGCCTCCTCCCCCGACGCGCAGCCCGCGCTCCAGCAATCGAGCGTCGTCCGTGACTGTGCGGCCACCGCGCCCGCGACCGCCGGCAGGACGACGTGCTCAAGGGTGTCGAAGACGCCGCGGTCGCGATAGAAGCGCGAGATCGGGATTCCGCAGAGCGCATCGAGGTGCTGCCACTCCTCCGCATGCGTGGCGAGCTGCTGCGCGTACCCATCTAGGTCGGCGAGCCCGAGCGATCTCAGCCGCCGCGCAAGCCGCTTGCAGACGATGCGCCGCACCTTGCGATATCCGGGCCAGCTGCGCCCGAGCTGCGGGAGCGCCCAACGGAGGAATGCGCTGCACTTGTCGTCTCGCATGGCACGCTCGCGACGGTCACCCGGGGGCCTACCTTGCAGCGTCTCGCCGCACGGATGCGCCACGGCGGCCTCGATCTCCTCGGGTGCGAGGCAGCTCGGAGCCGACGCGAGCTCCGCGACCTCCGCGAAGCCGGCTCGCCGCCTCGCGGACGCGGTGCGACGACGTCACCAGCTCGGCAAGCCGGGTCATGCGGTCGATCCTCGCCTTCTGGCGAGGTTCCCGCCCGGCCGCTAGCGTACTTGAACGAACGGGTAGCGCTCCCGCAGCGCCCGCGGCAGCAGCGCGACCCCGCACTCCTCGCCGAGCGTCTCCGCGGCGATGACGAAGTCCGGATCGCCGAACTCGGTCGTCATCCGCTTGCTTTGCCCGGCAGCGAGCTCGTGCACGTGCTCGCCGACCGCGCGCTCGATCTCGGCGCTCGGGAGTCGGCCTGCGAGCCCCCGCCGCTCGAGCCGCACGCAGAACGAGCCGTCGCTCATCCGGGCGACGAACGGAGCGACCGCTTGCCGGAGCTGATCGGTGAGCGTCTCCGGAGCGAACAGGAACACGCGTTCGACCGGGATCACGCGCGCGACCCGCTCGGCCCAGGGCTTGCCCGCCTCGCGCGCCTTCAGGATCGCTGCGAGAAAGGCTTCGACGTCATCGACGCGGCCCATGCAGACGCCGCGGAACGGGGTCGGCCGAAACCGGCCGAATCGGGCCAGTGCGCCGAGCAGATCGCGTTCCTGGCCGGGGCCGGTCTTGACGGTGACGATGACGTTCCAGTCCAAGCGCCGAGGATCGCTCTTGAGCGCAGGGCGGGTTTGACCGAGATCAAGCGGGCCGTGCCGTGCCGGGCTATGTTCGTTCGACTCGGGCAAGGAGGCAGCACGATGAAACCGGAACGCGGAAACTGGCGCCCGCTGAAGCGTGACGAGTTGCGTGATGAGCTCGTCCATGACAGCTACAAGTCGAAGAAGAAGCTGCCCGAGCCGACGCGCTGCCCGGAATGCGGGGCCGTGTATCACGGCGGACGCTGGACCTGGGGCACGGCGCCCGCGGGCGCGAACGAGACGATCTGCCCCGCGTGCCACCGCGTCCGCGACGAGTTCCCCGCCGGGTACGTCACGCTCACGGGCGAGTTCCTCGGCTCGCACCGAGACGAGATCGTGCACCTCGTCCGCAACCGCGAGGCGCACGAGAAGGCTGAGCATCCGCTCGAGCGGATCATGGCGATCGAGGATCTGAAGAACGGCGTGCTCGTCACGACGACCGATACCCATCTCGCGCGCGACATCGGCGAGGCGCTGCACTCCGCCTACAAGGGCGAGCTGGAGTATCACTACAACAAGGAAGAAAACCTCCTGCGCGTCCGATGGACGCGGTGATCCGCCAGGGTCCGAGAGGGTATTGCTCCACCGGTTCTTCCGATCTCGACCCCAGGTGCGGCGGCGCTGAATGAGACGGCTGCGACTCGCGATCGTCGGGTTCGGACGCCTCGGGCGCGCGTGTGCGCACGAGGTGCACGATGCATCCGATCTCGAGCTCGCCGGGGTCGTGCGGCGCGCCGAGTCGGCGGGCAAGCTGCCTGAGCCCTTCGCCCACGTCGCCGTCGCCATGCACCTGCGCGATCTCGGGCGCGTGGACGCGGCGCTGCTGTGCGTGCCCGCGACCGCCGCCTCGGGCGTCGCGCGCGAGCTCATTCAGCTCGGCGTGGCGCTCGTCGAATGCGCGATGCTGGAGGGCCGGGCGCTCGACGCTCATTACGAGGCGATCGGACATGCCTCCCGCGACCACCGGGTGCCGGCCGTCGTGGGTGCCGGCTGGGATCCGGGCATGCTGCCCGTGCTGCGCCGCGCGTACGAGGTGTTGATCCCGCGAGGCCAGACCACCGTTTCCGCTCGCCCTGGCGTGAGCCTGCACCATACCGAGGCCGCCCGAAACATCGAAGGGGTGCGCGCTGCGCTCGCGACCGAGGTTCGGGATGCCGAAGGCCGCCTGACGCGCTATGTCTATGCGGAGCTCGCGAAAGGCGCCGATCCCGCGCGCGTCGAGGCAGCGCTCGCCGCCGATCCGCTGTTCGTACGGGAACCCACGCTGCTGTTCCCCGTCGCGAGCATCGCGGTGCTGGAGGAGGAGGCGCGCGGCGTCGTGCTCGAGCGCCGCGGGACCGCGCGGTCCGGGGCCCACCAGAACATCCTGTTCGAGGCGCGGTTCGACGTCCCGACTTTCGCGGCACGCGTCATGCTGGACGCGGCCCGCCGGCTGCCGCACCTGATGCCCGGCGCGCACCGGTACGCGCTCTCGGGCGGCGACTAGCGACCACGGCACCCGGCTGCGGCCGGGGCTTGACCCCCATCAAAGCGCGGCCGCGCTTTCGTCCTAGCCTGAACAGGTGAAATCTAGTCCCGCGGCGCGCCATCTCATCACGCCGGCGGAGGCCCGCACGCTGCCGGGGCTCCTCCTGCGCCGGAGCGCGCGTACACCCGAGGGGGAAGCGTACCGCCAATACGACGTCAGCGCCGCAGCCTGGCGCAGCTACACCTGGCGCGAGATGCTGGCGGAGGTGGGGCGCTGGCAGGCGGCGCTGGCGGGCGAAGGGCTCGCGCCCGGCGATCGCGTCGCGGTGCTGCTCCCGAACAGCGTCGAGTGGGTCTGCTTCGACCTCGCCGCGCAGGGGCTGGGCCTCGTCGTCGTTCCGCTCTACACGACCGACAGCCCGGGCAACATCGCGCACATCCTCGGCGATTCGGGGGCCCGGTTGCTGCTGATCGGCACCGCGCCGCAGTGGCGGGTCCTCGCGCCGCTCCGCGGGCAGTTTCCCGCGCTCGAGCGCGTGGTGTGTCTCGAGCGAGAGGGGATCCAGGGGACGGAACCCGGCATCGCCTGGACCGCGATCGCGCAATGGCTGCCTGCCGACGCCGCGGCACCCCAGGATCGAACCGGCGATCCGGGGACGCTCGCAACGATCGTCTACACCTCGGGCACGACGGGCCGGCCCAAGGGGGTGATGCTCTCGCACGCCAACATCCTCGCGAATGCCGACGCCGTGCTCCGGCACGTCGCCGGCTATCCGGAAGATCGCTATCTCTCGTTTCTGCCCCTGTCGCACGCCTTCGAGCGGACGGCCGGCTACTACGTGCCGATGATGGCCGGCAGCTGCGTGGCATTCGCGCGCTCGGTGCAGAGCCTGCCCGAGGACCTGCTTGCCGTGCGGCCGACGGTGCTCGTCTCGGTGCCGCGGATCTACGAGCGCGCCTACGCGCGGATCGTGCAGGGGCTCGAGGCGCGCCCGCTCGCGCGCGCACTGTTCGAATGGACCGTCGACATCGGCTGGCAGCGCTTCGCGGCGGCGCAAGGACGCGGCCCTAGGCCGGGGCCGCTCGCTCGCCTCGCGTGGCCGCCACTTCGCCGGCTGATCGCGCGGCGCGTGCTTGCTCGCTTCGGCGGGCGGGTCCGGCTCGCCGTGAGCGGCGGCGCGGCGCTGCCGTCCAGGCTCGCGCGCTGCTTCATCGGTCTCGGCCTGCCGCTGGTGCAAGGGTATGGCCTCACCGAGACCGCGCCGGTCGTGGCGGCCAACCGGCTGGAGGACAACGTGCCGGAGTCGGTCGGTGCGCCGCTCCCGGGAACGGAAGTGAACCTCGGCGATGACGGCGAGTTGCTGGTGCGCAGCGCGAGCGTGATGCTCGGGTACTGGCGACACCCGGACGCCACGCGGGAAGCTTTCGATCCCCAGGGCTGGCTGCGCACTGGGGACCAGGCGCGCATCGAGAATGGGCGCGTGTACATCGTCGGCCGGCTCAAGGAGATTCTCGTACTCTCGACCGCGGAGAAGATCGCACCCGGCGATCTCGAGATGGCGATCACCGCGGACCCGCTCTTCGACCAGGCGATGGTCGTCGGGGAGGGCCGGCCTTATCTGGGCGCGCTCATCGTCCTGAACGGTGAAGCCTGGCCCGCTTTCGCGGAGTCGTGCGGCGTGCGCCCCGCGGAGGCGCACGCGCTCGCTGCGCCCGCGGTCGCCGAGGCCGTCCTGAAGCGGATCGAGGGCGGCCTGCAGCCGTTCCCGGCCCATGCGCGCGTGCGCGGCGTGTGGCTCACGCTCGATCCGTGGACGATCGAGAACGGTTTGATCACGCCGACCATGAAGCTCAAACGGGCCGAGCTCGAGAAGCGCTTCGCGGCCGCGATCGCCGGCCTCTACCAAGCGGGCCGGCCTGAGACGGCCCGGCTCGAGCGAGACCAAGCCCCGCAAGCCGCGGCGCGGTGACTCTTTGCAAGGCGGCTCGAGGTTTGGGCGACGCGCTTCGAGGCCTCGACGACCGCGGCGAGGGCGTCATCAGTGGCGCGCCTCGCCGTCACCGGAGGGCCCGGACTCGGGCCCCACGAGGCCGGCGAGCTCCCACGCCCCGGAGGCGGTGTCGTGGCGGAGGATGAACCGGCGCCCATCGTCGACCCTCACCTTGAAGTAGCGATGCTGCGGGTGGAGCCAGCGGTCCAGCAGCTCGACGACCTCGAAGCGGCGCTCGCCGAGCCAGACGGCGCGGGGCTCCTCGTCGCCCCGGTAGCCGGCATGGCACTCGACGCGGATTTTCATCGGCAGATGACAGTGCACCGGCGTTGAGCGAGATCAAACGCCGGACCGTGCGCGCCGGTATGTTTCCCGGAGCACGGCGACCCGCCGGCGGCAATCAGAAGGTGAGCCCGATGCAGGTTCCGCTCCAGATCACGATCCGCGACGTTCCGCATTCCGATGCGCTCGAGGCGCAGATCCGCGAGAAGGCCGCCAAGCTCGAATCGTTCCACCCCCGCATCACCAGCTGCCGGGTGACGATCGAGGAGCTGCGCAAGCATCACCACCAGGGGCGCGAGTTCCGGGTCCGCGTCGACCTGCGCGTGCCGGGCAAGGAGATCGTCGTCGACCGGGATCACCACGAGGACGTTTACGTCGCGCTGCGCGATGCGTTCGACTCCGCGAAGCGCCAGCTCGAAGAGGTCGTCCGCGAGAAGCGCGGCGACGTCAAGCTCCACGAGATTGCGCAGCACGGCACGGTGGCGCGGCTCCTTACCGGTGAGGGCTACGGCTTCATCCAGACCGCCGACGGGCGCGAGCTCTACTTCAGCCGAGAGAACGTCGTCCACCCGCCGTTCGAACATCTCGAGCCGGGCCAGGAAGTGCAGTTCATCGAGGAACTGGCGGACGAGGGTCCGCAGGCGAAGCGGGTGACCGCCGGCAAGCACCACGCGTAGCCGCGCGCTGCCGGCCTCACGGCGGCGGCGTTTCGTTCTTCTCCACGCTGTCCACCCGAGGCTCGTCGCGCTGCGGGTGCTGCTTGATGATCCGCTTGAGTTGATCGTCCTTCGTGCGGCTGCGTCCGTCGCCCTGCTGGATCTCGGGCTCGGGCAGCTCGGCTTCCGGGCGTTTCTGGTCGGGGCTCATGGGGGTACCTTTCGTGGTGATTCGCTTCGGAGGCGGCCGATCATTTCTCGCGCTCGTCGCGCGCCGGCGGCGGGGCGAGATGGCGCACGAACCATTGCGCGGCATGCCTATGCCAGCGAGGCGTCGGGCGGCGTCGATACGCGGTTCGAACATCACAGAATCATCATCCACCGGACCGCGGGCACGCGAGTTGCGCGAGATCAAGCGGGCCCCGAAAGCGGTCGATTCGCGCGGCGAGGCGCGGGCGACCGGCGAGCAGGCTCGGCCCGAAAGCGCGCGCGAGGTGGAA
>DATEDA010000194.1:0-3280 GCA_035286595.1 Burkholderiales bacterium
CAGGCCTGGCAGGCCTCGCGCGGCGGGTACTGCACCGCGCCGCAGTCGCGACACACCTGCAGCGCGAAACGGCCTTCCGCGGCGGCCGCCGTCAGCCCGAGGGCGACGCGGCTCCGCGTGCCCGGCGGCAGCGTCGGCAGCCGCGTGCGCAGCACCGGGTTCTTGCGCTTCGGGCGGACGAGCGGCTGCGTCATGGCGCCGCAAGGATCGCCGCGCCCGAGCCGAGTCCGCGGTCGAAGTTGATCATGCCGAACCCGCTCGCGAGGCCCACGTTTGCGCCGGCGACCTGCCGGCCGCCGGCCTCGCCGGTGAGCTGGCGGATCGCCTCGACAAGGCCGAGGAAGCCGCCCGCCGCGCCCGCCTGTCCGACCGAGAGCTGCCCGCCCGAGGTGTTGTGCGGGAAGCTGCCGTCGTGCGTGAACGTGTTGGCGCGGACGAACGCGGGCCCCTCGCCCTTGCCGCAGAAGCCGAGATCCTCGAACTGCATCACCGAGATCACCGGGTAGTCGTCGTAGGTCTCGACGAAGTCGATGTCGCCGGTCCCGACGCCGGCCTGCGCGTAGAGCGCCTCGCGCTCGAGCGCCCAGCCGGCGCGCATCTGGATCGGGTCGGAAGGAAACGCGTTGTGGCGCTCGACGGCGCCGAGCAGGCGCGCGTAGGGCGCGTTCAGCGATCGTGCCCGGTCCTCCGACAGCACGAGGAAGGCTTCCGCGCCGGCGCACGGCATCACGCAGTCGAAGAGGCGCAACGGCTCGGCAATCGGCCGCGCCGAGAGGTACTCCTCGAGCGCGAGCGGTTTCTTGAACAGCGCGTGCGGGTACTTCAGCGCGTTGGCGCGCTGCGCCACGCACAGCTTGCCGAAGTCCTCGCGGGTCGCGCCGTAGGTACGCATGTAATGGGCGGTGAGGAACGCGAAGCTCGCGTTCGGCCCGCCCGCGCCGTAGGGGTAGACCGCGTCGCGCGCGAACTGGCTGAAGTTGGCGAGCGTGAGGCGGAACGAGTCGACGTGGTTGGTGTCGCCTGCGATGCAGGCGACGACCTCGGCGTCGCCCGCCTGCACCGCGCGCGCCGCGCGCCGCAGCGCGACGACACCGCTCGCGCCGCCGAGCGGCACGTGGTCGAGCCACCGCGGCGACACGCCTAGGTGCTGCGTGAGCCCGATGGCGGTGTCGGGGGCGAGGGTGAAGCTCGACACCGTGAGCCCGTCCACGTCCGTCTTCTTCAAGCCCGAGCGCTTCAGAGCCTCGCCGAGGGCGCGCGCGAGCCACCAGTGCGCCGAGCGCACCGAATAGCGCACGTACGGCACCGTGACCGGGACCGCGACCGCGACGCCGTCGTAGCCCCGCCTTGCACTCATTGGACTACCCTCGCGCGTCCCGCGCTCGGGATTTCGCCCTTGGGGCGGCTCGGCGGGCCCTCTAGCGTCTGCTTCATCAGCCCTGCTGCCGCAGTGGCCGGAAGAACTCGCGAATCTCGCTCGCGAGCGCCGCCGGCTGCTCGAGCGCGGCGAAGTGCCCGCCGCGCTCCATCTTCGTCCAGCGCCGGATGTCCGAGTAGACGCGCTCGGCCAGCGAGCGCGGCGGCAGCAGGATCTCGCGCCGGAACTCCGCATAGCCGGTCGGCACGCCGATCTGGCCCTCAGGGATCGGCCAGGGCCGGTGCATGCGCGCGTAGTACGGCCAGAACGACGATCCGATTGCCCCGGTCACCCAGTACAGCGTGATGTTCGCGAGCATCGCATCGCGCGATACGGCGCTCGCCGGGTCGCCGTCGTTGTCGGTCCACCGGTGGAACTTCTCGACGATCCAAGCCGCGAGCCCGGCCGGCGAATCGGTGAGCGCGAACGCAAGCGTCTGCGGCTTGGTGCCCTGGATCCACTGGTAGCCGGTCTCCTCCTTCAGGAACTGCTCGAGCTGATCGAGATAGCGGCGCTCTTCGCTGGTCGGGTTCGCGATCATCCGCGGATCGCGCCGCACCGGCAGCATGTTGAGATGGATGCCGATCAGTCGATCGGGATCGTCGTACGCGAGCCGCGAAGTGATGAACGATCCCCAGTCGCCGCCCTGGGCGGCGAACCGGGGGTAGCCGAGCACGCCGGTCATGAGCTCGCGGAACGCGATCGCGATCTCCTCGACGCCGAATCGCGCCTGTCCCGCCTTGAACGACAGCGTGTAGCCGGGCAGCGACGGCGCGACGACGGTGAACGCATCGCGCGGATCGCCGCCGAACTGCGCGGGGTCGGTCAGCATCGGGATGAGCTCGATGAACTCGACGATCGAGCCGGGCCAGCCATGCGAGAGCAGCAGCGGCACCGGGTCCGGTCCCCGGCCCGGCTCGTGTATGAAGTGCAGCTCGATGCCCGCGAGCGGCACCGTGAACTGCCGGAAGCGATTCAGCTTCGCTTCTTGCGCCCGCCAGTCGAACCGCGTTCGCCAGTACTCGACGAGCAGTTTCAGGTGTTCGACGCTCGCTCCGGTCGACCAGGGCGCGAGCGGCGGCTCGTCGGGCCACCGCGTCCTGGCGAGGCGCTCGCGCAGATCGGCGAGCACCGCGTCCGGGACGTGAAGCTCGAACGGCGCGGGCGTAACGGCTGCATTCATGGCCCCTCCTCCGTCACGCGGTCCGCCCGGCGTCGCGCTTCTTGCGGCTCCGCAGATCGAAGCACTCCGGGCTCGCGAGCGGGTTGGCGCCAAAGTCTGCGAGGCGCGCCTTCTGGACCTTGTTGGTCGAGGTCGTCGGCAGCTGGTCGATGAAGGCGACGTAGCCGGGCGCCTTGAAGTAAGCGAGCCGCTCGAGGCACCAGTCCTGGATCGCGACCGCGCTGTCGCGGGTGCGCGGCGTGCCGGCGCTCGGCACGACGCAAGCCATGACCTCCTCGTCGCGCACCCGGTCGGGGGCAGCGATGACCGCGACCTGGCCGACCGCCGGGTGGCTCGCCAGCGCCGCCTCGACCTCCAGCGCCGCGATGTTCTCGCCCGAGCGCCGGATGATGTTCTTGCGCCGGTCCACGAAGTGCAGCATCCCGTCCGGCCCGCGGCGCACGGCGTCGCCGGTGTGGAACCAGCCGCTGCGCCAGGCGTGCTCAGTCGCCTCGGGGTCCTTGAGATACCCCGAGAAGAAGCCGCGCCGCGGGTCGGGCCCGGCCCGGCGAACGAGCAGCTCCCCTGGTTCGCCGTCGGGGACGTCGCGCTCGTGCTCGTCCACCACGCGCAGCTCCAGCCCGGGCCGCGGCGCGCCGAAGCAGCGGGTGCCGACGTGGCGCGGCTCGCGGCTCGCCGAG
>DATEDA010000195.1:0-5781 GCA_035286595.1 Burkholderiales bacterium
CGCCAGCATCAAGAACGATGTGTGCCTGTCGTCGATCTCCGGCGGCACCGACATCATCGGCTGCTTCGTGCTCGGCAACCCGATCCTGCCGGTGTGGCGCGGCGAGATCCAGTGCCGGGCGCTCGGACTGGCGGTCGACACCTTCGACGAGCACGGCCAACCGGTGCGCGGGGTAAAAGGCGAGCTCGTGTGCACCAAGCCGTTTCCGTCGATGCCGGTCGAATTCTGGAGCGATCCCGACGGGAAGAAGTACCGCGCGGCTTACTTCGAGCGGTTCCCGAACGTCTGGTGCCACGGCGACTACGTCGAGCTGACCGGGCACGGCGGCATGGTGATCTACGGGCGCTCCGACGCGGTGCTGAATCCCGGCGGCGTGCGGATCGGCACGGCCGAGATCTACCGGCAGGTCGAGCAGCTCGACGAGGTGCTCGAGTCGCTGGTCATCGGGCAGGACTGGGACAATGACGTGCGGGTCGTGCTCTTCGTTCGGTTGCGCGATGGGCTCGCGCTCGACGACGCGCTCGTCGCCAGGATCAAGCAGCGCATCCGGACGAACACGACGCCGCGCCACGTCCCGGCGAAGGTCGTGCAGGTGACCGACATTCCGCGCACCAAGAGCGGCAAGATCGTCGAGCTCGCGGTGCGGAACGCCGTGCACGGCCAGGCGGTGAGGAACGTCGAAGCGCTGGCCAATCCCGAGGCGCTCGACCAGTTCCGCAATCGGGCGGAGCTGCGCGGCTGACATGGCCCGTTGGCAAGGCGAGTTGCTGCACATCCACGTCGCACCGAGCGCGTCGGTGCCGATGCAAGGCCTTCCGGAGACCCGTCTGGTGGCCGGCGTCGGCCTCGAAGGCGACCGCTACGCGACCCGGCGGGGCACCTATTCGGCGAAGCACCACATCGACCGTCAGGCGACGCTGATCGAAGTCGAGACGCTGGACGCGCTCGCGCGCGACCACGGCGTCGACCTTGCGCCCGACGAGCACCGACGCAACCTCACCACGCGCGGCGTGGCGCTCAATCACCTCGTCGGACGCTACTTCAGCATCGGCGAGTGCGTGCTCTACGGCGGGCGGTTGAACGTGCCGTGCCGCTACCTCGAAGAGCTCGTGGGCAAGAAGGTCTTCAAGCCCCTGCTCAACCGCTCGGGTCTGAACTGCCGGATCGTCCGCGGCGGGCTCATTCGGACCGGCGATGCGATCGCGCCGTGCGACCCCGCGTCGATCGACGCTGCCGCACGTTCTGCGAACGAGGCCGTTCCGCTCGAACCTCCGCCCGAGGCATGGTAGCCGGCTAGCCCCGCGGCAGCGGCTCGGACAGCTCGATCAGGTTCCGGTCCGGATCCCGGACGTACACCGAGCGGATGGGCCCGGTCGCGCCGGTGCGCGGGCCTGGGCCCTCGATGATCGGCACGCCGAGCGCGCCGAGCCGCGCGATCACCTCGTCGAGCGGGCGGTCGCAGAGGAAGCAGAGATCGAGCGCGCCCGGCGTCGGGAGGGCGGCCTTGGGCTCGAACTCCTTTCCGGCGACGTGCAGGTTGATCTTCTGGTCGCCGAAGCGCAGCGCGAGCCGGCCGGCGCCGAAGGTCTCGAGCTTCATTCCGAGCACCCGCGTATAGAAGTCGACGCACGCGTCGAGGTCGCGGGTCGTGAGGACGACGTGATCGAGATGGTCGATCATCGTCGTAGTATAGAGTCATGTGGGACACGCTCTGGACGAACGCAAAGGTCGCGACGCTGCGCAGCGGGCGGTACTCCGCGCTTGTGCCCGGTGCGGTGGCCGCGCAAGCCGCTAAGATCGTCTGGGTGGGCGCGCCCGCCGATCTCCCCGGCGGGCCGGACGCGCTCGCGCGCGAGGTCCACGATCTTCGCGGCCAATGGATCACGCCAGGCCTGATCGACTGCCACACCCATCTCGTCTACGCAGGCACGCGCGCCCACGAGTTCGAGCTGCGGCTGCAGGGCGCCACGTACGAGGAGATTGCCCGGGCGGGGGGCGGGATCATCTCGACGGTCACCGCGACGCGAGAGGCGTCGGAGGCGGAGCTCGTCGACACGGCCTCGCGACGCCTTAGGCACTTGCTCGACGAAGGCGTCACGACGATCGAGATCAAGTCGGGCTACGGCCTGCGCACCGACGCTGAGTTGAAGCAGCTGCGCGTCGCGAGGCTCCTCGGCGCGGCGACGCCAGTGACGGTCCGCACGACCTTCCTCGGAGCGCACGCGCTGCCCCCGGAGTACCAGGGGAAGGCGGACGAATACGTCGACCTCGTCTGCGACGAGATGCTGCCGGCGGTCGCCGGGGCAGGGCTCGCGGACGCGGTCGATGCGTTTTGCGAGAAGATCGCGTTTTCTCCTCAGCAGACCGCGCGCGTGTTCGAGCGCGCCCGGGCGCTCGGGCTGCCCGTGAAGCTGCACGCCGATCAGCTCTCCGACCTCGGCGGTGCGGCGCTTGCTGCCGGGTTTGCCGCGCTTTCGGCCGATCACCTCGAGTACACGAGCGAGGCCGGCGTGCGAGCGATGGCCGGAGCCGGCACGGTGGCGGTCCTGCTGCCCGGGGCATTCTATTTTCTTCGGGAGACGAGGCTGCCGCCGGTCCAGGCCCTTCGCGATCACCGGGTCCCGATCGCGATCTCGACGGACTGCAATCCGGGCTCGTCCCCGCTGACATCCATCCTGCTGACGCTCAACCTGGCGTGCACGCTCTTCGGGCTGACGCCAGAGGAGGCGCTGGCGGGCGTGACCTGTCACGCCGCCCGGGCGCTTGGGATCGCGGAGACCCATGGCACGATCGAGGTCGGCAAGGCCTGCGACCTCGCGATCTGGGACGTCGGCCAGCCGGCCGAGCTCGCCTACGCGATGGGCGCGAATCCCTGCGCGGGGGTCGTCAAAGGCGGCGTCATGCGGACGCCGTAGCGGCGCTCAGGAGCGCTTCCAGGAACCGCCGCAGCGCCGGCCGCAATCGGCCGGCGAGATCCTCCCGGAACTCGAACGGCGGCGGCTCGTTCATGTAGGTCCGCTGGGAGAGCTCGAGCTGGATCGCATGGACGCGGTCTGCGGGGCGGCCGTACGCACGCGTGATGTATCCCCCCTTGAATCGCCCGTTGAGCACGGCGCTGTAGCCGGCAGCACGGCGGCCCTCCTCGAACACTGCGGCCTCGATCGCCGGCGCGCACGACGCGCCGCTGGCGGTCCCGAAGTTGAGATCGGGCAGCCGGCCGGGGAAGAACCGCGGCAGCTCGGACGCGATCGAGTGCGCATCCCAGAGCAGCGCGTAGCCGTGCGCGCCACGGATGCGCTCGAGCTCGCCCTGAAGCGCGTCGTGATAGGGACGCCAGTAGCGCGCGACCCGCTCCGCCACCTCGCGCTCGTCCGGCGCGTCGCCGGGGCGGTAGATCGGCTCGCGGGCGAAGGTGTCCGGCGGCACGAGCGCCGTGGTGTCCTGCCCCGGATACAGGTTGGCGCCGTCCGGTGGTCGGTTCAGGTCCACGACGTAGCGCGAATGGGTCGGGGAGAGGACTGAAGCCCCGAGACCGTCGAGAAAGTCGTACAGGCGGTCGACGTGCCAGTCGGTGTCGGCGACCAACCGTCCGGCGTCGGTCATCCGCGCCGCGAGCTCGGGCGGAAGGTACGTGCCGACGTGCGGCATCGAGACGAGCAACGGTGAGGAACCGCGATGCAGGCGGAAGAGCTCCATCGGGCGCCGGCCTATTGCGACGGCAACAGCCCCGGAACGAAGGGGTGGAACACCCCCGCCTCGACGAGACGCTGGATCGCCGTGATGTCGGGGGCGAAGTAGCGATCGTGATCGTAGAAGCGGACCCGGCTGCGCACGAGCGCGTGGGCGTCCTGCAGCCGGGACGACGTCTTCAGCGGTGCCCGGAAGTCGATGCCCTGGGCGGCGGCGAGCAGCTCGATCGCGACGATCCCGGCGGTGTTCGTGGCCATGTCGCCGAGCCGGCGCGCGGCGAACGTGGCCATGCTCACGTGGTCCTCCTGGTTGGCGGAGGTCGGCAGGCTGTCGACGCTCGCCGGATGCGCGAGCGTCTTGTTCTCGCTCGCGAGCGCTGCCGCGGTCACTTGCGCGACCATGAAGCCCGAGTTCACGCCGCCGTGCTCGACGAGGAACGGCGGCAGCCCCGAGAGCGTCGTGTCGATCAGGAGCGCGATCCGGCGCTCGGAGAGCGCGCCGATCTCCGCGATCGCCACGGCGAGGGCGTCGGCCGCGAGCGCGACCGGCTCGGCGTGGAAGTTTCCGCCGGAGAGGATCTCGCCGGTATCGGGGAAGACCAGCGGATTGTCGGTGGCGCCGTTCGCCTCGATCTCGAAGACCCGAGCGGCGTAGCGGAGCTGGTCGAGGCAGGCACCCATCACCTGGGGCTGACAGCGCAGGCTGTACGGATCCTGGACGCGCGGATCGTTCTCGAGGTGCGAGCGTCGGATCTCGCTGTCGGCGAGGAGGCGCGCGTACCACGCCGCGACATCGCTCTGGCCCGGCTGGCCGCGCAGCGCGTGAATCCGCGGGTCGAAGGGCGTGTCGCTTCCCGCTGCCGCGTCGACGGACATGCTGCCGGCGACGACTGCGGCGGCGAACGCGTCCTCGGCCGCGAACAGGCCGATGAGCGCGAGCGCCGTGGAGACCTGGGTGCCGTTGAGCAGCGCGAGCCCTTCCTTGGGCGCGAGCTTGATCGGTGCGAGGCCGGCATCCGCGAGCGCCTGCTGGGCGCTGGCCGGCTTGCCGCCCACGCGGACGTCGCCGATCCCGAGGAGGGCGAGCGCGAGATGCGCGAGCGGCGCGAGATCGCCGGAGGCGCCGACCGATCCCTTGGCCGGGATGCACGGGTAGATTTCCCGGTTGTGAAGCGCGATGAGCAGGTCGACGAGCTCGGGCCGCACGCCCGATGCGCCGCGCGCGAGGCTAGCCACCTTCAACGCGAGGATCAGCCGAACCGCGTCATCCGCGAGCAGGGGGCCGGTGCCGGCCGCGTGCGACAGCACGATGTTGGTCTGCAGCTGCTCCAGGTCCTCGGCCGGGATCCGCGTCTGGGAAAGCCGCCCGAACCCGGTGTTGATGCCGTAGGCGGGCTCCCCGCTCGCGACGATTCTCTCGACCGTTCGCGCCGAGGCGACGACCGCCGCGCGGGCTGGCGGCGCGATCGCGATCGCAGTGCTCTGGCGCGCGATCGTGCGGAGGATTGCAAGCGTGAGCGGAGCATGCCCGATCTCGATGGTCATCGTCCACCTATCGGAGCATCGGCAGGTCGAGCCCCTTGTCCTTCGCGCACGCGATCGCCTCGGCGTAGCCCGCATCCGCATGGCGCATCACGCCGCTCGCCGGGTCGTTCCAGAGCACGCGCTCGATGCGCTTCGCCGCGGCGTCCGTGCCGTCGCACACGATGACCATGCCGGCGTGCTGCGAGTAGCCCATGCCGACGCCCCCGCCGTGATGGATCGAGACCCAGGTCGCTCCGCCGGCGCAGTTGAGGAGGGCATTGAGAAACGCCCAGTCCGACACTGCGTCGGAGCCGTCCCGCATCGACTCGGTCTCGCGGTTCGGGCTCGCGACCGAGCCGCTGTCGAGGTGATCGCGGCCGATCACGATCGGCGCCTTGAGCTCACCTTTTCGGACCATCTCGTTGAACGCGAGCCCGGCCTGGTGGCGCTCGCCGAGCCCCAGCCAGCAGATGCGCGCGGGCAGCCCCTGGAACTTGATGCGCTTGCCCGCCATGTCGAGCCACTGGTTGAGATTCCTGTCGCGCGGGAAGAGCTCGCGGAGCTTCGC
>DATEDA010000196.1:0-2604 GCA_035286595.1 Burkholderiales bacterium
CGACCGATCCCGAGCTCGGCGGCAAATGGGTCGGCGGCGACGGCAGCGAGGAACTGGTGCCGGCGAAGGGCTACCTCAAGCCGGGCGACGTCATCGAGTGCGAGATGGAAAGAATCGGCGTGCTGCGCAACGTGGTGGGCACGGCCTAGCCTGAAGACCTCAGGCCGCAACCCCGCCCCGAACCCGCTGCCCAATGGCAGCGAGGAGCTTGTCGTAAGCGTCGGCAAAGAGCTGCACGCCATCGTCGAGCAACCTCGCGGTGAGCTCGTCCATCGAGATCCCAACCGCGGCGAGATCACCCATCACCCGCCGCGCCCCGGCCACGTCCTGAGTCAAGCTCGGCCGCACCCGCCCGTGATCCCGAAACGCATCGAGCGTCGCCGGCGGAAGCGTATTCACCGTATCCCGCCCGACCAGCTCCTCGACATACACGACGTCCCGATACTCGGGATTCTTCGTGCTCGTGCTCGCCCACAGCACTCGCTGCGGCTGCGCGCCCTTCGCCGCCAGCGATTTCCACCGCGACGTGCCGAACACTTCCAAATAAGCCTGGTAAGCGAGCTTCGCATTCGCAATCGCCGCCTTCCCCATCAGCCCCACGAGCTGCGTGCGCTCGGAATCGCTGAACGCCAACGCCGCACGCGCCGCCAGATGCTTGTCCACCGAGGTGTCGATCCGGCTCACGAAAAAGCTCGCCACGCTCGCAATCCGACCGAAGTCCCGATGGTGAGCCGCCCGCCGCTCGATCGCAGCGACATACGCCTCAGCCACCTGCCAATGCGCCTCCCGCGAAAACAGCAGCGTGACGTTGACGTTGATCCCCTCTCCGATCAGCTGCCCAAACGCCGGCACCCCCGCCGCCGTCCCCGGCACCTTGATCATCAGGTTCGGCTTGCCGACCGCGCCCCACAGCCGCCGCGCCTCGGCCACCGTGCTCTCGGTGTGGTGCGCGAGATGAGGCGAGACCTCCAAACTCACGAACCCGTCGCGCCCCTCGCTCGCGTCGTACACCGGCCGCAGCGCATCCGCCGCGTCCTGAATGTCCCGAATCGCCAGCCGCTCATAGACCGCCACCGGATCGCGCGTCTCGCGCAACGCCGTCTCGAGCAGACGGTTGTACTCCCGCGATCCCGCGATCGCCTTCTCGAAGATCGACGGATTCGAAGTGATCCCACGGAGCTCCCCATCGGCGACGAGCTTCGCCAGCCCGCCCGACTCGATCAGGTCGCGGCGGATGTAGTCGAGCCAGACCGACTGGCCCTGGGCCGCCAGCTCATGCAGGGGATTCGTTGCCATACTGGCTCCTCGTTTCCCGAAGCTTATCTAATTTTCGCGCCACCCCTCCTCATCCGAGGAGGGGAGTAAAGGGGAGACTTCATACACCCGCCCCGCCTCATCCGAGGAGGGGAAACTTCACGCAATCAACTGAGAAGCCCCGACGCCAGGTCCGGCTCCCCACAATGCCGCAGGATCTCTTCGCGCGCGGCATCGCGCAGCTTCACCGCCGCCGCCCAGTCCCGCCCCTCCGGCCGGATCGGTTCCCCGAACACCACCCGGATCGGACCGCGCCGGAAAATCCACCCGTCGGCGCGCAGCATCGACCGCGTCCCGCGAAACGCCACCGGCACCACCGGCACGCCCGCCTCCGCCGCGATCACGAACGCCCCCATCCGGAACGGCCGCACCCCCGGCATCCGCGTGAACGTCCCCTCGGGAAAAATCGCGAGCGCCGACCCCGCCTTCGCGAGCTCCGACAGCTCGCGCGTGTCCTCGACGCCCTTCGCCGCGTCGAACCGCTCGACAAAGAACGCGCCGGCCTTCCGGAACGCAATCCGCGTAAAGAGATTGCGCTCGAACTCCTCCTTCGCCGCGAACGTGAACCGCGCCGGCAGCAGCCCGAAGAGGAGCGCGCCATCGAGGTAGCTCGCGTGATTCGCGACCACGACGACCGGTCCCGAGCCCGGCACGCGATCCAGCCCCTCGACCGTGACCGGCACGCCCGAGAGCCGCACCGCCAGCCGCGTGATCGCGCGCCAGACCCGCCGCGCCGCCCGCTGCGGCAACACCACCGCCAGCACGAAGCCGACGACCACGGCGATCGCCACGACCCCCCACACATAGAGCGAGTACGCGATCGCCCCGGCGCTCCGCCGCCACTGCGCGACCCGGCCGCGCGCCGACCGCAGCGCGAGCCCCGCCAGATCCCACCACAGCCCGGGACCCTTCGCGCCCACCAGCCCCCGCTCGTACAGCTCGCGGCTCGCCGCGCGCCGGATCTTCCCGCTGGAGGTCTTCAGCACCGTGTGCGCCGGCGCGAGCACGATCTCGTCCGCCGGCCCGGCGATCAGATCCACCGCGAGCTCGTTGATGCGCGTCACCAGCGCCGCGCGCTCCGCCTCGCCGGTCTCCCGCGTCTCCGCGAGCACGACGACCCGCTCGGTCCCGCTCGTCGCGCTCGGGATCCCGAACACCGCCACGCACCCCTTGCGGATCCCCGGCAGATCCCCCACCGCCTCCTCGAGCTCGTACGGATACAGGTTGTGTCCGCCGCGCGTCATCATGTCCTTCGAGCGGCCGGTGAGATACAGCTCGCCCTCGGCGACG
>DATEDA010000197.1:0-31878 GCA_035286595.1 Burkholderiales bacterium
TCGTCGTCGGCGAGCGCGAGGCGCTCCGCCGCCTCCGCGAGCCGGTCGGTGCCGGAGGCGTGATCGGCGCGCGTCATGATCGCGTCGCAGCCGTGGTCGCGCGCCGCAGCGAGGATCCGCTCGTCGTCGGTCGCGATCCAGACCGCCGCCGCGCCGCTCGCGCGCGCGCGCTCGGCCACGCGGACGACCATCGGCTTGCCGGCGATGTCGGCGAGCGCCTTTCCGGGCAGCCTGCTCGACGCGTACCGGGCGGGGATGAGAACGGTGAAGCTGAGCAGCCCCAGCATGGGGAGTCGCTAGTCGACCTCGGCGGCCGGGTCCAGCTTGCGCGCTTCCTCTTCGAGCATCACCGGGATGCCGTCGCGGATCGGGTAGGCGAGCCGGTCCGCCTTGCAGACGAGTTCCTGCTCGGTCTTGCGGTACACCAGCGGGCCCTTGCAGATCGGGCACACCAGGAGGTCAAGCAGCTTGGCGTCCACGGATGCGGGCGGTGATCGAATCGGCGAGGCGGTCGTCCACGCGCGCCTCGACGCGGAGTGCGAAGAGGTCGGCGCGTCCGAACCCGCGGCATTTTACTGCATCCTTCTCGGTCATCACCACCGCGTCGCAGTCCGGGTACTCGAGGTCGCGCGCGGCGAAAGGGTGATGGTCGGGAAACGCGTGCGGGGTGAAGGCGAGGCCGAGCGCCTCGAGCGTCGCAAAGAACCGCCGCGGGTTCCCGATCCCCGCGACCGCGTGCAGCCGCTTCCCGCGGAGCGCGTCGATGGCCACCGCGGCGCCGGGCTCGGCGACCCGGTGGAAGCCGGCCGGCTCGAGCCGCATCGCGAACGCTCCCGCGCGGGGCGGCCCGCCGTTGAGCACTACGGCGTCGACCGGGCGGGAAGCCGGTTCGCGCAGCGGACCTGCGGGAAGCAACAGGCCGTTGCCCGACCCGCGCTCGTCTTCGACGGCGACCTCGAAGTCGCGGGCGAGGCGGTAGTGCTGCAAGCCGTCGTCGCACACCAGCACGGTGCACTCGGGGTGCGCGGCGAGCAGCGCCCGGCCCGCCGCCGCGCGATCGCGCCCGATCCACACCGGAGCGCCGCTCCGCTCGGCCAGCAGGACGGGTTCGTCGCCGAACCGCTCGGCGCCGCCGGCGGGTGCGACTTCCTGCGGCAACTCGTTCGCGCCGCGATAGCCGCGCGAGACGACGCCGGGAAGGAAGCCGCGGGCCCGCAGCGCGCCCACGAGCCAGAGCACGAGCGGCGTCTTCCCGGTGCCCCCCGCGACCAAGTTGCCCACGACGACCACCGGCACAGGCAACCGGTCGACGCGCAGCCAGCCGGCCCGGAAAGCGAAGCGTCGCACGCGGATCCCGGCGCCGAACGCGAACGCGAGCGGCGCGAGGGCGAGCGAGAGCCAGCTGCGGCGGTACCAGTGCCGCTCGGGGAAACTCGGACCTGCGCCGGGAACCTGCACGGCGCCCGCCGCAGTCACTTGGGCTGCGTCTGGGTGGCGAACGACACGTGGGAGAGGCCCGCCAGCCGCGCCGCTTCCATGACGTGAATGACCGCCTGGTGGCTCGCGGTCGCGTCGGCGTTGATGACCACGATCGGGTCCTTCATCCCGCTCGCCGCCTGCCGCATCGCCGCGCTGAATCCGGCGACCCCGGTGAACGCGACCGGCTTGCCGTCGATCGTGTACAGGCCGGCGGCGCTCACCGTGATGTTGACCTCGTTCGGCCGGTCGGTCGGCTTCTGGGCTTCCGCCGTGGGCAGGTTGATCTGCAGCTCGGCGAACCTCGTGTAGGTCGTCGTGACCATCAGGAAGATGAGGATCACGAGCAGCACGTCGATCATCGGGATCAGGTTGATCTCCGGATCCTCCTTCCAGCGGCCGCGGAAGTTCATCCTGCCCCCAGGCGCTCCTTCAGACCCGGTCGCCGTGGACCATGTCGACCAGCCGCGCGGCCTGCTGCTCCATCTCGAGCACGAACCCCTCCGCCTTGGCCCGGAAGTGGCGGAAGAAGATCATCGCCGGGATGGCGATCAGGATCCCGAAGCCGGCGTTGTACAGGGCGATCGAGATGCCGTGCGCGAGCTGCGCCGGGCTCGAGCCGGTCGGCCCCTGCGACCCGAAGATCTCGATCATGCCGACGATCGTGCCGAACAGCCCCAGGAGCGGGCTGATGGTGGCGATCGTGCCGAGGGTCGTGAGGAACCGCTCGAGCTCGTGGGTGACCGCCCGCCCCTCCTCCTCGATCGCCTCGTTCATCACCGGGCGCGGCGCGCGGTGGTTGCGCAGCCCCGCCGCCAGCACCCGGCCGAGCGGCGAGTCGCGATAGAGGTTCTCGACGAGCTGCGGGCTGACCCCCTGCTTGCGGTACGCGTCGACCACCTTGTCGAGCAACCCGCTCGGGACGACCTTCTCCCGCCGGAGCACGACCGACCGCTCGATGATCAGCGCGACCGCGACGACCGACGTGACGAGCAGGAACCAGATCGGCCAGCCCGCCGCTTGAATGATGGCGAACACGCGCTAAATTCGTTTCCAAAACAAAGGTCGAGACTTTAGCGGGCGCAGGGGGGTTTCAGCAACAAGTGGATCGCGCGCAAGCGCGCGATGGGATTCCCCGACGCTCGCTACTGCGAGCGTCGACCGGCTTTTCGTTATCCACAGTTGCTGTGGATAAGGTTGTGCATAGTGTGTCAGCACACGCGCTAAGTGGACCGCGCATAACGAGTTTTCGTCTGCGATCAAAATGTGATCGACTGGATTTCACGCGCTCCGTCAGCGGGTTACAGGATCTCACCCAGAGGAACTCGGGGCCGCGTCCGCGGTCCCGCGGGCGCGGGGCCACTTGTGGATAGGTTATGCTCCCCGAATGCTCGGAGATCCAGCGCCGGCGCGGGATAACGCGGTGCCGACCGGCGCGATATTGACCGTCTCCGCGCTCAACCGCAGCATCCGCGACCTGCTCGAGCACCGGTTTCCGCTGGTCTGGGTCGGCGGTGAGATTTCGAACTTCACCCAGGCGCGCTCCGGCCACCTGTACTTCTCGCTCAAGGACGATCAGGCGCAGGTGCGCTGCGTCATGTTCCGCAGCCGCGGCCTGGCGCTCGATTGGCAGCCGCGCGAGGGGATGCGGGTGGAGGTCCGGGCGACGGCGACGCTGTACGAGCCGCGCGGCGACCTCCAGCTCAATGTCGAGTTCATGCGGCCGGCGGGCCTCGGGGCGCTGTTCGAGGCATTCCTGCGGCTGCGCGACCGGCTCGAGCGCGAGGGGCTGTTCGATCCCGCGCTCAAGCGCCCGGTTCCGGCCTACCCGCGGGCGGTCGGGATCGTGACCTCACTCGCAGCCGCGGCGCTGCGCGACGTGCTCACGACGCTCGCCCGCCGCAACCCGTCCATTTCGGCGGTCGTCTACCCGAGCGGGGTCCAGGGCGAGAGCGCCCCGGCCGAGATCGTCTCGGCGCTCGCGGCGGCGGGGCGGCGCGCGGAGACCGACGTTCTCATCCTCTGCCGGGGCGGGGGCAGCATCGAGGACCTCTGGGCGTTCAACGACGAGCGGGTCGCCCGGGCCATCCGGGGCTGCCCGATCCCCGTGGTTGTCGGCGTCGGCCACGAAACCGACTTCACGATCGCGGACTTCGCCGCTGACGTCCGCGCTCCGACGCCCACGGCCGCCGCGGAGCTCGTCAGCCCGCCGCGGGGCGAACTGCTGGCGCGCCTCCGGGTACTCGTCGGACGCGTCCAGCGGCGGGTCGAGCGCGACCTCGAGGTCCGGATGCAGCTCCTCGACCATCTGTCCCGGCGGCTCGTGCATCCTGGCCGCCGGCTCGAGGCGCAGGGTGCCCTCCTCGCACAGCTGCGCAGCCGGCTCACGCACGCCGCGGCCCGCGCTCTCGACCGGGAGCGCTGGCGCCTGCGGGAGCTGATCGACCGCAGTCGACGGCGCCTGCCGCCGGTGGAGCTGCTGGGCGCCCGGGCGGCGCAGCTCGCCGGGCGCCTGCAGACCGCGTCGCTGCGGCAGGTCGCCGAACGTGGGACGCGCGTCGCGGCGCTTCTCCGCAGCCTCACGCACCTGGACCCGCGCGCCGTCCTCGAGCGCGGGTACAGCCTGGTCCGGGATGGCGCGGGCCGGCTCGTGCGGCGCGGCTCGGAGGTCGCGGCCGGCGACCTCCTCGACATCACGTTTTCGCAGGGTGGCGCGCACGCGCGCGTGGAGCGGTCCGAGTAGGGTCTTTCCGCGCCCGCGCGAGGGGGCCGGGGGAAAGCGTTGTGCTACACTCGCCGCGCTCAACTCCTCGGCTACAACCAAAGCAAAAAGGAGGCTTCCGCATGGGCGCAATCCTGCAATCCCTCGGGCGGACGATCGCCGCCGGCGTCGTCGTCTTGATCGTCATCGCTCTCATCGTGGGCGGAGTGACGGAGACCTCGATCTGGGGCCTGATCAAGACCCACGCGTGGTGGGCGTTCTTCATGCGCTGGCTGCACGTGCTCTCGGGCGTCATGTGGATCGGGCTGCTGTGGTACTTCAACTTCGTCCAGACCCCGTCGATGCCGCAGATCCCCGACGAGCAGAAGCCGGCGGTGAGCAAGGTCATCGCACCCCGGGCGCTGTTCTGGTTCCGGTGGGCGGCGATGTCGACGATCGTCACCGGGCTCATCCTGGCGTGGATGATGGGCTCGATCGGTTCGCTCGGGAGCTTCGCACGTCCGCACACGGCGATCGCCATCGGCATGTGGCTCGGCATCATCATGTGGTTCAACGTCTGGTTCATCATCTGGCCGAACCAGAAGAAGGCGCTGGGCATCGTGCAGGTGAGCCCCGAGGAGAAGGCGAAGGCCGCGAAGCTGGCGGGGATGACCTCGCGCTTCAACACGCTGCTGTCGATCCCCATGCTCTACTGCATGGTGGCGCAGCAGAACGGCGGCCTCTAGGCCGCTCGCCGGCGCAAGAAGAAAGGGGCTCGGAAGGGCCCCTTCGCTTTTTCGGCGCGCGCCTTACCGGGGCGCGGGCGCCTTCTCGATCCCCGTGATCCTCGCGCCCGGCTTAATGCCTTTCGCCGCGAACCAGCCCTGGTTCATCTCGAGCGCGTAGCGTGCCGGCTTGGCCGCGCAGTGCGAGTCCTCGGTCTGCGGCTTCATGTCGGCGATGTTGAGGATCACGCCGGCCTCGTCGATGAAAGCGACCGACAGCGGCACGTAGGTGTTTCTCATCCACATGCACTGCGGCCCGATGTCCGGAAACACGAACAGCATGCCCTGGTTCGCCGCCAGGGACTTGCGGAACATCAACCCCTGCGCCCGCGACGGGAGCGTATTCGCGACCTCGGCTTGGATGACGTGAATGCCCGCGCTTAGGGCGAGCGTCGGGAGCTTGGCTTGAGGTTGCGCGGCCGCGAGCGGTGCGGCGAGCCAGAGCGCGGCGAGCACGAGGCGGACTTGCGGTGCCATTCAGGATCTCGTCAAGACCAGGAGTGCTGGCCCGAAAAGAAAAGGCAGGGCACTGCCCTGCCTTCACTGCCCGAGCGGCGCTTACTTCTTCGCCGGCGCCGGGCAGCCCTTCATCTTCGGATCCTTCTTGCACTGCTCCGCGGTCGGCTTCTTGTCCTGGGCGACGACCTGGAACGACACCGCCGCGAACGTGGCGGCAAGAACGAGCACTACGAGCTGCCTCATGATCTCCTCCTTGAGCTTTGGATTTGGCACCCGCGGCAAGGCGGGCAAGCGGAGTTTATCAGCGGATTGCGCCAAAAGAAAAGGCAGGGACGCGCCCTGCCTTTTCGCCCCCAAAGGGGGTTACTTCTTCATCGGCTCGCAGCCCTTCATCTTCGGATCCTTCTTGCACTGCTCCGCGGTCGGCTTCGCCGCTTTCTTGTCCTGGGCGATGGCTTGGAACGACACCGCCGCGAACATGCCGGCGAGCAGGATGGCGATCAGCTTTTTCATCGAAGTCCTCTCAGTAGGTGGTCGGGTTTTCTTCAAACGACCGGTGTGACCCAGTCATGTCCAGTAACGCCGCGGCCATATGGCGGTTGACATCCGCCCCGGCAAGGCGACGAAAAAGCGAGCCGAACCAATCAGTTGACGCCCAGGACCCGCGATTCGGTGCGACGCTTACCGGCGGCCCGGAGTGTCGGGTTTCGGCGACGCCCGCGGCGGGGGCGCCGAAGTCGGTCTGCTAGAATCGCCGCCGTCGTAGCGCCGCGTCGCGAGCCGCCCTGCGCGATTCCCCTTTCCCATTCGCCTCAACAGGAGCCTTCGTGAGCAAGATCAAGGTCAAGAGCCCGATCGTCGAGATGGACGGCGACGAGATGACGCGGATCATCTGGCACAAGATCCGCGCGGAGCTGATCCTCCCGTACCTCGACGTCGAGCTGAAGTACTTCGACCTCGGCATCCAGCACCGGGATGCGACCGACGACCAGGTGACGCTCGACGCCGCGCACGCGACGCGGCAATACGGAGTCGCAGTCAAGTGCGCAACCATCACCCCGGACGAGGCGCGGGTGAAGGAGTTCAACCTGAAGCGGATGTACCCGTCGCCGAACGGCACGATCCGGAACATCCTGAACGGCACCATCTTCCGCGAGCCGATCATCTGCAAGAACGTGCCGCGCGTGGTGCCCAACTGGTCGAAGCCGGTGGTGATCGCCCGGCACGGCTTCGGCGACCAGTACAAGGCCACCGAGATCCTCTTCGACCGCCCGGGGACGATCAAGCTCACCTTCGTGCCGGAGGGCGGCGGGGCGCCGATCGAGAAGGAGGTCTACAAGGCGCCGGGCGGCGGCGTCACGATGGCGATGTTCAACCTCGACGAGTCGATCCGGGGCTTCGCGCGCGCGTGCTTCAACTATGCCCTGGGCCGCAAGTACCCGGTCTACCTCTCGACGAAGAACACCATCCTCAAGATCTACGACGGGCGGTTCAAGAACCTCTTCGAGGAGATCTACGCGCAGGAGTTCCGGCGCGAGTTCGAGGCGGCCAAGCTCACCTACGAGCACCGCCTGATCGACGACATGGTCGCCGCCAGCCTGAAGTGGTCGGGCGGCTACCTGTGGGCGTGCAAGAACTACGACGGCGACGTGCAGTCCGATACCCTGGCGCAGGGCTACGGATCGCTCGGGTTGATGACCTCCGTCCTGACGTCGCCCGACGGGAAGGCGGTCGAGGCCGAAGCGGCGCACGGGACCGTCACGCGGCACTATCGCCTGCACCAGCAGGGCAAGCCCACGTCGACGAATCCGATCGCCTCGATCTACGCCTGGACGCGCGGGCTCCAGTATCGCGGCAAGATGGACAGCACGCCGGATGTGGTCGGGTTCGCGGAGACGCTGGAAAAGGTGTGCGTCGACGTGGTCGAATCGGGGCGGATGACCAAGGACCTCGCGATCCTGATCCGCGCGGACCACCCGTTCCTCGCGACCGACGCGTTCATGGACGCGATCAACGCCGAGCTCAAGCGCAGGATGGGCTAGCGGGGGTGGCCGTCTCGCCTCCGAGGGGCTCAGGCGGGGTTTCGTCGAGCTCAACTGCTTGAGCTCGACGCCGCCTGAGCCGGCTCGCCTTGCAAGGCGAGCCGTGGGGAGGCGTGCCCTTCGCGAGCGCCTCCAAACGAAAAGCCCCGCGACTGGCGCGGGGCTTCTCAATCCGTAAGCTCCGTCAGGTGGCCTTCTGGATGTTCGAGGCCTGCTTGCCTTTCGGGCCTTGCGTCACCTCGAACTGGACCTTGTCCCCCTCCTTGAGGGTCTTGAACCCCGACATCTGGATCGCCGAGAAATGCGCGAACAGATCTTCGCCGCCGTCATCGGGCGTGATGAAGCCGTAACCCTTGGCGTCGTTGAACCACTTCACCGTACCGGTTGGCATAGCCCCCTTCCCTCCATGTTGCACCTGGGGTTCCCCCCTCTCTATGCCTGATCTTCAAGACAGCTCCGAAGACCGCAGCACGGCCGTGCCGCTTGAAAAACAAACACGCGCCTTTTTTACGCGCTTCGGGAGGACGCGTCAAGTGTCCACACCGCCACGTCAACTCCTGCAAAATCTGTGCGTTGCAAGAGCAAACGGTCATTGCGCGGGGGCGGGCTTCTGGCTAGGATTAGGGCAGTGCATCGATGGGAAGCGCGGCTCCGAACCTTGCAACGAAGACACGGTCCCAGGGCCTGACCGTGGGGTGGTGCTGGCAGAGTTGAGTAGGTATGGCGACCCGGTCGCGTGACAGCACCGTTATCGAGGCCAAGAAGAGCAAGGTCAAGGCGCCGCCGCTCTTCAAGGTGATCCTGCTCAACGACGACTACACGCCGATGGAGTTCGTGGTCGCGGTGCTGCAGACCTTCTTCGCGATGAGCCGCGAGAAGGCCACCCAGGTGATGCTGAAGGTGCATCGGGAAGGCATGGGAGTGTGCGGGGTGTACCCGCGGGATATCGCAACGACGAAGGTTGAGCAGGTGGTGTCGTACGCACGGAAGCACCAGCATCCGCTCCAGTGCGTGATGGAGGAAACGTAATGATTGCCCAGGAGCTCGAAGTCAGCCTGCACATGGCGTTCGTCGAGGCGCGCCAGAAGCGGCACGAGTTCATCACCGTCGAGCACTTGCTGCTGGCGTTGCTGGACAATCCCACCGCGGCCGAGGTCCTGCGCGCGTGCGCGGCGAACATCGAGGACCTGCGCAAGCACCTCACCGAGTTCATCAACGCGCACACCCCGACCGTCGCCGGCACCGAGGAGATCGACACCCAGCCGACGCTCGGCTTCCAGCGCGTGATCCAGCGCGCGATCCTCCACGTCCAGTCCTCGGGCAAGAAGGAGGTCACCGGGGCCAACGTGCTGGTGGCGATCTTCGGCGAGAAGGACTCGCACGCGGTCTACTTCCTCCACCAGCAGGGCGTGACCCGGCTGGACGTCGTCAACTACATCTCGCACGGGATCACCAAGGCCCCGCAGTCGCAGCAGCCGAAGTCGGCCGACGCCGACGAGGGCGAGCAAGAGGGGAGCCAGTCCGGCGGCGCGCTCGAAGCCTACACCGTGAACCTGAACGCCCAGGCGCTGGTCGGCAAGATCGATCCGCTGATCGGCCGCGACCGGGAGCTCGAGCGCGTCATCCAGACGCTCTGCCGGCGGCGCAAGAACAACCCGCTGCTGGTCGGCGAGGCGGGCGTGGGGAAGACCGCGATCGCGGAAGGGCTCGCGCGCCGCATCGTCGAAGGCCAGGTCCCCGAGATCCTGGCGAAGTGCCAGGTCTACGCGCTCGACATGGGAGCGCTGCTCGCGGGCACGAAGTACCGCGGCGACTTCGAGCAGCGCCTGAAGGCGGTGCTGAAGCAGCTGGTCGACAACCCGAACGCGATCCTGTTCATCGACGAGATTCACACGCTGATCGGGGCGGGCGCCGCTTCGGGCGGCACGCTGGATGCGTCCAACCTCCTGAAGCCGGCGCTCTCCACGGGCGCGCTGAAGTGCATCGGCGCGACGACCTACAACGAGTACCGGGGCGTGTTCGAGAAGGACCACGCGCTCTCGCGGCGCTTCCAGAAAATCGACGTGATCGAGCCGTCGGTCGTCGATACCGTCGAGATCCTGAAGGGCCTGAAGAGCCGCTTCGAGGCGCACCACGGCGTCAAGTACAGCGCCACCGCCCTCACCTCGGCGGCCGAGCTCGCGGCGCGCTACATCAACGACCGGCACCTGCCCGACAAGGCGATCGACGTGATCGACGAGGCGGGCGCCGCGCAGCGCATCCTGCCGAAGTCGAAGCAGAAGCGCGTCATCGGCAAGCAGGAGATCGAGGAGATCATCGCCAAGATCGCGCGGATCCCCCCGCAGACGGTGTCGATGGACGACCGCGCCGCGCTCAAGAACCTCGACCGCGACCTGAAGGCAGTCGTGTTCGGGCAGGACAAGGCGATCGAGGCGCTCGTCGCCGCCATCCGGACGACCCGGTCGGGGCTCGGCAACCCGCAGAAGCCGATCGGCAACTTCCTCTTCAGCGGGCCGACCGGCGTCGGCAAGACCGAGGTCGCGCGCCAGCTCGCCTACTGCATGGGCATCGAGCTGATCCGGTTCGACATGTCGGAGTACATGGAGCGCCACGCGGTGTCGCGGTTGATCGGCGCGCCGCCCGGCTACGTCGGCTTCGACCAGGGCGGGCTGCTCACCGAGGCGGTCACCAAGAAGCCTTACTCGGTGCTGCTCCTCGACGAGATCGAGAAGGCGCATCCGGACATCTTCAACATCCTGCTCCAGGTGATGGACCACGGGACGCTGACCGACAACAACGGCCGGAAGGCGGACTTCCGCAACATCATCATCGTGATGACGACCAACGCCGGCGCCGAGAACCTCAACAAGAACGTCATGGGGTTCACGGCGAAGAAGGAGGCCGGCGACGAGCTGAACGAGATCAAGCGGATGTTCACGCCGGAGTTCAGGAACCGGTTGGACGCGACCATCTCCTTCAGCGCCCTCGACCACGAGATCATCCTGCGGGTCGTCGACAAGTTCCTCATGCAGCTCGAGGAGCAGCTCCACGAGAAGAAGGTCGAGGCCGCGTTCACCGACCGGCTCAAGGAGTACCTGGCGAAGCGCGGGTTCGACCCGATGATGGGTGCGCGGCCGATGTCGCGCCTGATCCAGGACACGATCCGCCGGGCGCTCGCCGACGAGCTGCTGTTCGGCAAGCTCGCGAACGGCGGCAAGGTGACCGTCGACGTCGACGAGCACGACAAGATCGGGCTCCGCTTCGTCGAGCAGACGGAGCCGGTCGCGCCCGCGACCGAGACCTGACCGGTCCGCGCGCCCCGCCCGGACGGGCCGCGCGAGCGGCCCGTTCCGTTTACGCCATCGCGTCCGGTGCATTTCGCCGACGCCGCACGTTCCGCGCGCCGATCAACCAGCTCGATCGCATCATTCACCCCGGGCTACTTGACGCCCGCAGGGCGCGCGGGGAAACTGCCGCTTCCCTGCCCCGGAGGAGGACGATACCAATGAGAGCGACGCTTCTCGTCGCGGCGGTGGCACTCGCGGTCCCGCTCGCCGCATCGGCGCAAACGCCTTACCCGCACACCGGCCGCGACCTCGCGGCGAGCTGCGCGATCTGCCACGGCACGTCCGGCATGAACGCCGGCGGTATGCCGAACCTCGCCGGTCAGTCGAAGGAGGCGCTCGCCCGTCACCTGCGCGACTTCCGCGCCGGAACGCGGCCGGCGACGATCATGCACCAAATCGCCAAAGGGCTGACCGAAGAGCAGATCGAGGCGGTGACCGCCTATTGGGCGGCGCAGAAGCCGAAGTGAGGAGGCGACCATGAGGAACGAGTACACGCGGCGGGAGTTCATCAAGGCGATCGGCGCGGGCGCCGCGGCGGCCGCGACACCGGCGATCATCGCGGGTTGCGCGACCGAGCCGGCCGCGCCGCCGAAGCCGGTGGGACGCGTCATCGTCATCGGCGGGGGCTACGCCGGGGCCACCTGCGCCAAGTACATCCGCATGTGGGGCGAGCGCAAGATCGAGGTGTTCCTGATCGAGCGCAACGCGCAGTTCGTATCGTGCCCGCTGTCGAATCTGGTGCTGGGCGGCTCCCGCACCATCGAGAGCCTCACGATCGGGTACGAGAAGCTGCGCGAGTACGGCGTCCACGTGCTGCGCGACGAGGTCGTCTCGGTGAACGTCGAGAAGAAGCGCATCTCGCTCAAGCGCATCGCCGACCTGCCGTACGACCGCCTCGTCGTCGCGCCCGGCATCGACTTCATGTACAACCAGATCCCCGGTCTCAACAACGCCGAGGCGCAGAAGGTGGTGCTGCACGCGTGGAAAGCCGGTCCCGAGACCGTGGCGCTGCGCAAGCAGCTCGAGGCGATGCGCGACGGCGGCGTCTACATCCTCTCGATGCCGACGGCGCCCTACCGCTGCCCGCCCGGCCCCTACGAGCGCGTCTGCCAGGTCGCGCACTACTTCAAGCAGGCGAAGCCGCGGTCCAAGGTCATCATGCTCGACGGCAACCCCGACATCACGTCCAAGAAGGGGCTCTTCCTCGCCGCCTGGAACGACCTCTACAAGGGGATGATCGAGTACGGGCCGAACCAGGTGGCGCGGGACGTCGACGTCAAGAGCATGACGATCAAGACCGAGTTCGACTCGTTCAAGGGCGACGTGCTGAACGTCGTGCCCCCGCACCGCGCCGGAGAAATCGCGGTCCAGGCGAAGCTCATCACCGCGAACGACCGCTGGTGCGGCGTGAACTGGCAGACGATGGAGTCGGTCGCGGTCCCGGGCATTCACGTGCTCGGCGACGCCACGCTGTCCGCGGCCGCGATGCCGAAGTCGGGCAGCATGGCCAACAACCACGGCAAGATCGCGGCATCGGCGATCGTGGCGCTGATGACCGGCCAGCCGCTGAACCCCGCGCCGACGATCAACAATACTTGCTATAGCTACGTCTCGGACCGGGAGGCGATGCACGTCGACTCGGTGCACCGCTGGGATCCGGACAAGAAGACCCTGCTCACGGTGCCCGGCTCCGGTGGCATCTCGAGCCAGCGGAGCGAGCTCGAGAAGCAGTACGCCGACGCCTGGGCGCGGAACATCTGGGCGGACACGCTGACGTAAGAAGCAGGCACGCGGCGCGACGCATCAAGGGCGGCTGCGGCCGCCCTTGCTTCTTGTACGCCGCCTGCCTCGCTATGCCTTCCCGGTGCTGCCGAAGCCACCGGCGGCCCGCTCGCTCTCCGCGAACGCCTCGACGACGTTCAGCGCGACCTGCAGCACCGGCACGACGACGAGCTGGGCGACCCGTTCCAGCGGCTGGAGCGTGTAGGGCTCCCGCGAGCGGTTCCACGTCGACACCATGATCTGGCCCTGGTAGTCGGAGTCGATCAGCCCCACCAGGTTGCCCAGCACGATCCCGTGCTTGTGGCCGAGCCCCGATCGCGGCAGGACGAGCGCGGCGAGGCCCGGATCGGCGAGATGGATCGCGATGCCGCTCGGCACCAGGGCCGAGTCTCCGGGCCTCAGGACCAGTGGTTCGCGGATGCAGGCCCTGAGGTCGAGCCCCGCGGCGCCGGCCGTCGCGTGCTGCGGCAGCGCGTCGTGGAGGCGGGGGTCGAGGATGCGGACGTCGATGCGGCGCACGTCAGCGCGGAAGCATCTGCGCGATATGCGCCACCAGCTGGCGGGCCAGCACGATCTTCGGCGCCCGCGGCAGAAGCTTCTCGCCCTGGTCGTCGAACAGCGTCAGCGCGTTGTCGTCGCGGCCGAAGGCCTCCTGAGCGAGGTTCGCCGCCAGGAGCGGGATCCGCTTGCGCTTGCGCTTCGCCTGCGCGTGCTCGCGGAGGTTCTCGGTCTCGGCGGCGAAGCCGACGCAGAACGGCCGCTTCTCCAGCGCCGCAACGGCGCCGAGGATGTCCGGATTCTCGGCCAGCTCGATCGCCGGCGCCCCTTCCGTCTTCTTGAGCTTGTGACCCTTGCGGTTCACGACGTGGTAGTCGGCGACGGCAGCCACGCCGATGAAGACGTCCGCGCGCTTGGCGCGCTCGAGCACGGCGTCGTGCATCTCGCGGGCGGTCACGACGTCCTGCCGCTCCACGCCGGGCGGGGTGGGGAGGGACACCGGGCCGGACACGAGCGTGACCTTCGCACCGGCCTCGGCGGCGGCCTGGGCGACCGCGAAGCCCATCTTCCCCGAGCTGAGGTTCGTGATGCCGCGCACCGTGTCGATCGGCTCGAACGTGGGGCCCGCCGTGACGAGGACGTGCTTGCCGGCGAGCGGTTTCGGTCCAAGCGCCGCGACCACGGCGGCGAAGATCTCCTCGGGCTCGACCATCCGGCCCATTCCCACCTCGCGGCAGGCCTGATCGCCGGCGGCCGGGCCGAGCAGCGTCACGCCGTCGGCGTGGAGCCGTGCGACGTTGCGCTGTGTGGCCGGGTTGTCCCACATCTGCCGGTTCATCGCCGGAGCCAGGGCGAGCGGGCACTCGCGCGCGAGGCACAGCGTGGAGAGCAGGTCATCGGCCAGCCCGGTCGCGACCTTCGCGAGGAAATCCGCGGTCGCCGGAGCGACGACGACGATCTCCCGGTCGCGCGAGAGCTCGATGTGCCCCATGTTGTCGGCGACGCGGCCATCCCACATGTCGGTGAACACCGGCTTGCCCGACAGCGCCTGCATCGTCACCGGCGTGACCAGCCGGCACGCTGCCTCCGTCATCACCACCTGCACGTCGGCGCCGACCTTGACGAACATCCGGCACAGGACCGCCGCCTTGTACGCGGCGATGCCACCGGTGATCCCGAGCAGGATTCGCTTGTCCTTCAGCTGCATCGTCAACGCCCCGCATTCGGGGCACGTTAAGATGTTCGGGCGATTCTACGCGAACTCACCGCAACGTCAGGGAGGGGGACATGGGCATCGCCGACTGGCCGCGGGGCGAGCGGCCGCGGGAGAAGCTTCTCGAGCGGGGCGCCCACAGCCTCTCGGATGCCGAGTTGCTCGCGATCTTCCTCCGCGTCGGCGGGAAGGGCCGGAGCGCGGTGGACCTCGGGCGCGAGCTCATCGCGCGGTTCGGCTCCCTCACCACGCTGTTCGCGGCCGAACCCGGCGCCCTCGGGGCGACGCCCGGCATCGGTCCCGCCAAGAGCGCGCAGCTGAAAGCGGCGCTCGAGCTCGCGAACCGGGCGCTGCGCGAGAAGGTCACCGCGCGCGAGGGCCTGGCCTCGCCGGCGGCGGTCCGCGATCATCTCGCGGCGTACCTGCGGGTGGCGCTCGGCGGCCGCGACCGGGAGGTGTTCGTGGCGGTGATGCTCGACGCGCAGCACCGGGTGATCGCCACCGAGGAGCTGTTCCAGGGCACCCTCGCCCAGACGAGCGTGTACCCGCGGGAGGTCGTGAAGTGCGCGCTGCGGCACAACGCCGCCGCCGTCATCTTTGCGCACAACCACCCGTCCGGCGTCGCCGAGCCGAGCCAGGCCGATCAGATCCTCACCGAAACGCTCCAGCGCGCGCTGGCGCTCGTGGACGTCAAGGTGCTCGACCACTTCATCGTCGGGCGCGGTGCGGCGATGTCGTTCGCGGAGCGCGGGCTGCTCTAGCGTCGCTTGATGGCACCGGGCTTACTCGCGTACAATCCGCGGCTTCCGCAAACCGGAGACCGCCGCGATGGCGCGAGTCTGCCAAGTTACCGGCAAGAGGCCTCAGACTGGGAACAACGTGTCCCACGCCAACAATAGGACCAAGCGGCGCTTCCTGCCGAACCTCCACTACCGCCGCTTCTGGGTCGAAGCCGAGAAGCGGTGGGTGAGCCTGCGCGTCTCGACCGCCGGGCTCCGCGTGATCGACAGGAAAGGCATCGAGGTCGTGCTCAAGGACCTGCGCGAGCGCGGCGAGATCTGACCGGGAGCCAACCATGCGCGAGAAGATCAAGCTCGAATCGACGGCCGGAACCGGGCATTTCTACACCACCACGAAGAACAAGCGCACGACGCCGGACAAGCTCGAGATCAAGAAATACGATCCGAAGGCGCGCAAGCACGTCCTGTACAAGGAAGTGAAGCTGAAGTAGCGCGCCCCGGCGTCCGGAACGAAAAAGGCCCGCTGCTCGCGGGCCTTTTTCTTGCCCCCGCCCGGGCGATCTACGCGTACGACCGCAGCCGGATCGAGAACTCGCGCAGCGGCGCGATCCCGCTCTCCTCGGCGCGCCGGCACCAGTCCTGGAGATGGCTCACGAGCTCGCCGCGCGAGGCCGAGGACCGTTCCCAGACGGCGACCAGCTCGCGGCGCATTGCGTAGGCGGTCTCGAGCGCCTTGGACTTCGCCAGGACTTGCGCGAGCTTCACGCGCTCCGGTTCCGCGAGCCGCCGCTCGTCGCGCCCCAGCCAATGCCGGATCCGGCGGAGCAGCTTCGCATCGTGGGGGGCGAAGCGCTTGAGCTTCCCGAGCTCTTCCGCGTAAGTCCTCTTCAGCGACTTCGCGTACTTCGCGAGCACGTCGTAGCGGTTGGCGATGACCGCCTGCAGCGTCTCGAAGTCGACGACCGCCTTGGCGACGGCAAGCCGCGGTTTTGGGGGCAGCCGCTTGATCTGCGCCAGGCCGAGGACCGCGAGGAGCCGAACGTAGAGCCAGCCGATGTCGAGCTCGTACCACTTGTTCGAGAACTTCGCCGCCGACGCATACGCGTGGTGGTTGTTGTGCAGCTCCTCGCCGCCGATCAGGATGCCGACCGGGACGATGTTCCGGCTCGCGTCCGGCGTGTCCCAGCTGCGGTAGCCCCAGTAGTGGCCGATGCCGTTGATCACGCCGGCCGCCCAGAACGGGATCCAGGCCATCTGGACGCCGAAGATGAGCGCGCCCGGGAGGATGCCGAAGAGCGCCATGTCGACGAGGCCCATGATCGTGATGCCGGTGAGGGTCCGTATCGAGTAGACGTTGCGCTCGACCCAGTCATCGGGCGTGCCGTGCCCGTAACGCTCGAGGGTGTCGCCGTTGCGCGCTTCCTTGGCGTAGAGGAAGACCCCGCCCCACAGGACCCGGTTGATCCCGACCTGCTGCGGGCTGTGCGGGTCGTCGGGCAGCTCGCAGCGGGCGTGGTGCTTGCGGTGGACCGCCGCCCATTCCTTCGTGACCATCCCCGTCGTGAGCCACAGCCAGAAGCGGAAGAAGTGCGCCGGGACCGGATGCAGGTCGAGCGCGCGATGCGCCTGGCAGCGATGGAGATAGATCGTGACCGCGGCGATCGTCACGTGCGTCAGCGCAACCGCTGCGATCACCAGCCCCCACCAGGGCAGGTCCAACACGCCGGACAACAGGTAGTCAGCGGCAGTCATTGAGAGGTCTTGCTCCTCTAGCGGGAAGCCGTTGTTAAATCGGCCCTTCTCTGCCCGGGGCCGAGACTGGCGGGCATTCTACGGGAAAACCGGCCCGAACGAGTCTGCAATCCTCCCGACGCCGTGGTCGCCCGCCGGCCCCCGCAGGAATTGTTCACTGTTCCGGTGCGTGAAACGGCGCCGTCAGGTTGCTCGCTCCAGCAACGCACCGAAGAACGCGTCGGTACCGTGCACGTCGGGCCGAAGCCGCAGGAACGCTTCCTCGGGCGCGGCAGACGGCAAGGCGATCCGGCTCGCCTCGAGTGCGGGGCCGGCGGGCACCGGGGTGAACTCCCGATGGTTCGCGAGGAAGTCCGCCACGATCGCCCCGTTTTCTTCGTCCAGGATGCTGCACGTGACGTACAGCAGCCGACCGCCCGGCTTCACCAGGCCCGCGGCGGCGTTCAGGATCGCCGCCTGCTTCGCCGCGAGCTCGGCGAGCGCCGCTTCGCTCTGGCGCCACTTGAGGTCCGGGTTCCGGCGCAGCGTGCCGATGCCGGTGCACGGCGCGTCGACGAGGACCCGATCGATCTTGCCGGACAGGCGCTTCACCCTCGGGTCGCGCTCGCTGCCGATCTGGTGCGGGTGGACGTTCGAGAGCCCGGAGCGCGCGAGCCGGGGCCGGAACTGCGCGAGGCGCTTCTCGGACACGTCGAAGGCGTAGACGCGCCCGGTGGAGCGCATCAGAGCGCCCAACGCGAGCGACTTGCCGCCGGCGCCGGCGCAGAAGTCGACCACCATCTCGCCGCGGCGCGGCGCGAGCAGGTAGCAGACGAGCTGGCTGCCCTCGTCCTGGACCTCGATCGCCCCGGAGGTGAACAGCGGATGGCGGTTGAGCGCTGGCTTGTCCTTGAGCCTCAGCCCCACGGGCGAGTACGGCGTCGGCGTCGCCGCGATCCCGTCGGCCGCCAGCTCGCCGGCGACCCGATCCCGCTCGGCCTTGAGCGTATTGACCCGCAAGTCGAGCGGCGCGGGCTGATTGAGCGCGCCCGCCAGGCGGACGAGCTCGCCCTCGCCGAGCGCCGGCGCGAGGCGGGCGATGAGCCAATCGGGCAGGTCGCATTCCACGCCGAGCGGGAGCGGCCCGCGCGCCGCGCCCTTCACTGCTTCGAGCCACTCGGCCTCGCCGAAACGCAGCGCGCCGGCGAGCTCGCGCAGGTTGAAGCCCCGCACGCGGACCGCCGCGGCGAGGGCGAGCGCGCGCGCGTCCGGCGTCGCGAGACCGGTCTCGGCGACCGCGAGCTCGACCAGCCGCTTGCGGCGCAGGAGCGCATAGACCGTCTCGGCGATGAATCCACGGTCGTGCTGACCGAGCTTGGGGTGGGTGCGGAAGAACGACGAGAGCACCGCATCGGCGGGGCGCTCGAGCCGCAGCACTTCCCGCACCGCGGCGGTGAGCGCGTCGACGAGTCCGGGCGTGACACGCATCAGCGCGGAGCCGCACCCGGCACGGCGGCCGGTTTCGTTGGACTACCCTTGCGCTCGCGCGCTCGGGGTTCGCCCTTGGGGCGGCCCGGCGGGCTCAGTCGTCGGCGAGGATCCACTGCCGTGCGCCCGGCTCCCGGACCCGGACCACCGCGTCCTCGAGCAGCAGCTGCCCGTCGAGGAACCAGCGGACGGCCTGGGGGTAGATCCGATGCTCCTGCGCGAGCACCCGGGCAGCGAGGCGCTCCTCGTCGTCGTCCGGCCGCACCGGGACCGCGGCCTGGATCACGATCGGGCCGTGGTCGACGTCCGCGGTGACGAAATGGACCGTGCAGCCGTGCAGCTTCACCCCTGCCGCGAGCGCCCGCGCGTGGGTGCGGAGGCCCGGAAACGCGGGCAGCAGCGAGGGATGGATGTTCATGAGGCGTCCCTGGTGGCGCGCCGTGAACCCCGGGCTCAGGACCCGCATGAACCCGGCGAGCGCCACGAGCTTCGGTCGGCGGCGCTCGATCTCGGCTGCGAGCGCGTCGTCGAACGCCTCCCGCGAGGGATAGGCGGTGTGCGCCACGACCGCGGTCGGGATGCGCCGCGACCGCGCGAACTCGACGCCGCCGGCGTCGGCGCGGTTGCTGATCACCGCGACGATCGGGAGGCCGGCGTCGACGAGCGCGCGGAGGTTGCTGCCGCGGCCCGAGATCAGGACGACGACGCTCACCAGATCCTCGTCACGACGTAGCCGTCGCGCTGGAGCATCGCGAGCAGCCCTTTGCTCCCGTAGAGGTGCATCGCGCCGACCGCAACGAAGACGCGGCCGCCGCGCAGCGGAAGCGCGAGGCGGTGATGCATCAGGATCGTCCGGTTGTGGATGATGTGCTTGCTGAGCTCGCGGTAGTGGTAGCCCATGCCGGGGAACTGCTCTCCCATGCGGTCGCCGACGCGTGCGAGCCCCGCGAGATCGCGGCGCAACCAGGCGTCCACCGTGGGCTCGATGGCCGCGTCCAGCGCGTCGCCGTGATCGAGTGCGTGCTTGAGCAGCGCGACCTGAGAATCCAGTGGCACCGCATCGAACGCCGCGATCTGCTCGTCCGGCAGCTCGAGCGGCGCGACCGGCATGCGCCGGGCGCGGGCGGCGGCAAGCAGGCGGTGGTCGAGGCTTTCCCCGGCGTCCGGAGCCGGCGTCCGACCGAGCTTCACGAACACTGCCCAGGGCTTCAGCTTCGCGATGACCGGCTCGGGGATCGCTTGCGCGCCGAGCTGCTCGCGAACCCGCGTGAACGCCTCCCGGCCGATCAGCGACTCGAGGGTCCGCCCGTCGTCGAGCAGCTCGAGATCGAACACGCGCCCGTCTACGACCGCCCCGGGGACGAGCTCCAGCGCCAGCGTCCCCGACTGTCCGAGCGCATCGGCCACCGGTCTTGGAATCCCGTTGACGCGCCGATCGGCGAGATGGATCGTGCCAAAGACGAAGCTGTCCCTGACGGCGGGCTTGGAGATTCGCCACAGCAGTCCGCTGGTGAACTCGGGCTTGACCACCCGCGCCGCGACCGGCTCGAGCGCCAGCGCCGCCGCGATCGTCGCGGCGGCGAGGACGCCTCGGCTAACCAAGCCGCGACTCCTCGAAATCCAGCTCGCGCTCGATCTCATGCAGCACCTCGTCGCCGATTTTACCCGCGCGCCACAGCTCGATCAGTCGCCGACGCTCGGCGCGCACCAGCGCGCGGCGCGCCTTGCACCAGGGATCGTCGCCATAGGCCAGCACGAGCCCACCGGGCGAGGTGCGCGCGAGCTGCAGCTCCGCCTCGCGCCGGAGGAACTCGACGACGTCCGCGGTGATCTCGCCCTCGCGTTCCAGGCGCGCGAGCTCGGCGAGCGCCGCGCGCGCCGTCTCGGCGCGGGCGAGCTGCGCTTCGTCGTGCATGCCCCAGTCCCCGCCGACGCGGAGCAGGCGCGCGAGTGGCGCGAGCGTCAGGCCGGGCACCACCAGCGTGACGAGGATTACCACGAAGGCGAGGAAGACCAGGAGATCGCGCTCCGGGAACGGCGCACCGCTATCGGTGGCGAGCGGCAGCGCGAGGGCGGCGGCGAGCGAGACGATCCCGCGCATGCCGGACCACCCCACGACCAGCACCCGTTGCCACGGCGGCGGCGGCTCGGGCCGGCCGAGCCTCGGGACGAGGAGCCGGGGCAGATAAGCGCCCGGAAAGACCCACGCCAACCGCACGGCGATCGCGACCAGGCTGAGGACGACGCCGACGCCAATCGCCTCGCTCACCGAACGCCCCCCGAGCCCCGACACGATCGCCGGCAGCTGGAGCCCGATCAGGATGAAGACGAAGCAGTTCACCAGGAACACGACCACGGTCCAGACCGACTGCGCGACGATCCGGGCCTCGGGCGAGAACGCCTCCCGGGCATAGCGCCCGCGGACGAGCCCGGCGGCGACCACGGCGAGCACGCCCGAAACGTGCGCGGTCTCGGCGATCAGGTAGGCCGCGTACGGCAGCACGAGCGACAGCACGATCTCGACCAGGGTGTCGCCGAGCTGCCGGTGAATTGCAACGAACGCTCGCCCGAGCGTCACGCCGACGGCGATGCCGCCGGCGGCGATGAGCACGAACTGCAGCGTCGCCTGCGGGATCGAGAACGCCCCGGTGAGCACGGCGGCGACGGCCAACCGGTAGAGCACCAGGCCCGAGGCGTCGTTCACGAGGCTCTCGCCCTCGAGGAGGGTCACGATCCGCCGCGGCATGTTCAGACGCGAGAGCACCGCCGTCGCCGCCACCGCGTCGGGCGGCGAGACGATCGCGCCGAGCGCGAACGCGGCCGCCCAGGGAACCTCCGGCGCCAGCCACTTGAGCGTCGCCGCGACCGTGACGGTCGTCGCCACGACGAGCCCGACCGCGAGCAGCGAGATCGTCCCCAGGTTGGCACGAAAGTCGCGCCACGACGTCAACAGCGCCGCCTGGTACAGGACCGGCGGCAGGACGATGACCAGGATCAGGTTCGGGTCGACCGGGAACCGGGGCAATCCCGGAACGAACGCGAGCGCGGCGCCACCCAGGACCAAGGCGATCGGGTAGGGGACGCGCGCCCGGCGCGCGAGCCAGGCGAGGGCGACCGCCGCCGCAAACAGCGCAACCAGGAGCTCGACAAGGAGCATCCGCAGGACTCAGTCGCCGAGCCGCCGCGTCACTTCAGCTCCGGTCGAGGCTGTAGCGTCCCGGGCCGAACGCGACGAGCAGCAGCATGCCGCCGAAGATCGACAGGTTCTTCAGCGACTGCATCGTCTGCATCGCGCCCGCCTGCGCGTCGGTGACGAACGGGACGTGAAACACGAGCGTGACCGGCACGATGAAAACCGCGATCGCGGCCGCCGCCCAGCGCGCCTTCCAGCCGACCGCGATCGCGAGACCGCCCCCCAGCTCGACGAGGATGCTGAGTGCGAGGAGCCACGGCACCATCGGCACCCCCCCGCGCGCCATGTACGCCGCCGTAGCGTCGAGACTGGTGAGCTTGTGGATCCCCTCGAAGATGAAGACCGCCGCCAGAGCGATCCGCCCGATCAGCGCAACGACGTGCTGCAGGTTCATGGTCACTACGCCCCCCACCCGGTGGTCCGGGCTCGCTCGAGCTACGGCAGGTCGAACAGCAACGCTTCGGCGCCTTCGCCCTTCTCGAGCGCGATTTCGGTGATCCCCGTCGCTTTCAGCGCGTCACCGGCCGCGAGCGGCCGGCCGTTCGCGATCAGCCCGCCGCGCGCGACGTGGACGTAGGTCTTGCGACCCGGCGCGACCGCGTGCGTCACCCGCTCGCCACCGTCGAGCAGCGTCGCATACACGCGGGCGTCCTGATGGATGGTGACCGACCCGTCGCGGCCGTCCGGGGAGGCGACGAGGCGGAGCTTGCCGCGCTTCGCCTCGGGTGCGAAGTGCTGCTCCTCGTAGCTCGGCGGGATGCCGGCCACGCTCGGCTCGATCCAGATCTGGAGGAAATGCACGAGGTCCTTCGGCGAGGGGTTGAATTCGCTGTGCCGCACCCCGCGCCCGGCGCTCATGCGCTGGACGTCGCCGGGCCGGATCACCGAGCCGTGACCCATCGAGTCCTTGTGCTCGAGGGCCCCCTCGAGCACGTAGCTGATGATCTCCATGTCGCGGTGGCCGTGGGTGCCGAACCCCATGCCCGGCTGCACGCGGTCCTCGTTGATCACCCGCAGCGGCCCGAACCCCATGTGGCGCGGGTCGTGGTAATCGGCGAACGAAAAGCTGTGGTACGAACGCAGCCAGCCATGGTCGGCGTGGCCGCGGTCGGACGCTTTCCTGAGCTCCAGCACGGCGGTCTCCTGAGCGGAAGGTTTGCCTCGAATCAAGCACGAGATGAGGGCGCAACGGCCCGGTCTCAAGCGCGGCACGGGCCGGACCGGACAGCGCTACGAGGAGTAGAACTGGTACCGGTTCTTCCCCGCTTCCTTCACCCGGTACATCGCGGCGTCGGCGTGCTTGAGCAGCTGCTCCGGGCTGGTGCCGTCGCGCGGAAAGATGCTGATGCCGATCGACGCGCCGATGTCGAACCGCCGGCCGCCGGCCGCCACCGGCTCGGTCAGGGCGCCGAGGATCTTCCCCGCGACGACGCTCGAGTCCTCCGCCGAGCGCTGCCCCGTGAGCAGCACCACGAACTCGTCGCCGCCGAGGCGGGCGACGGTGTCCGACTCGCGCACGCAGTCCTTGAGGCGCTTCGCCACGGTCCGCAGGACGTAGTCGCCCATCAGGTGGCCGTACTGGTCGTTCACCGCCTTGAATCCGTCGAGATCGATCAGCATCACGGCGACCATCGAATCGTTGCGCCGCGCGAGGTTGATCGACTGCTGCAGGCGGTCCTCGAGGAGGCGGCGGTTGAGGAGGCCGGTGAGGGCGTCGTGGTCGGCGAGGTGCTGGATGCGGCTCTCGCGCTCCTTGCGCGCCGAGATGTCGATGAACACGAAGATCGCGCCCTCGTCGACCCGCTGCGGATCGAGGGCGCGTCCGCGCACGTCGCACCAGAACTGGCTCCCGTCCTTGCGCTTCACCAGCAGCTCGCCCCCGTAATCGCGTCCCTGGGCCATGGTGAGGCGGGCGGTGCGCCCGACGTGCTCCCACTCGGTCGGATCCGCGTACCAGACGAGCGACGGCTGGCCGGCGAGCTCCGCGGGCGCATACCCGAGCATCGCGGCGAACTTCACGTTGCACTTGTGCACCGTGCCGTTCCGCAGCAGCACGATGCCCTCGGACACCGAATCGAACAGCAGCTGTTGCTCGGCGAGCGCCGCCGAGAGCTCCGCCTCCTTGCGCTTGAGCTCGGTGATGTCGGTCGCCGTTCCGGTGACCCCGACGATCGCGCCGCCCGGGCTCCGTAGCGGGGTCGCGTTGAGGCTCAGCACGACTTCCCGGCCCTTCCGGTCGAGGTGGACGGTCTCGAAATGCGAGGCGGTGCCGTCCGCGAGCACGCGGGCCAGCATCGCTGCCGTACGCTCGCGCTCGCCCTCGGGCTGCGACTCGACGAGCCGCTCCCACAGCATGTCCTCCGGCTCGCACCCGAAGATCTGCCGCGTGGCGCGCGGCGAGAGGTAGGTCCAGCGACCCTCGCGATCCACCGCCCACACCAGGTCGTTCGCGGTCTCGACGAGGTGCCGGAAGTGGCTCTCGCTCTCGCGCAGGCGCTCCTCGACCTGCTTGCGGTCCGAGATGTCGATGATCGAGCCGACGAAGCGGACCGCCCGCCCCCGCGCGTCGCGCACGGCGTGGCCCTTGGCGTGCACCCAGACGTACGTGCCGTCGGCGCGTCGCAGGCGGGCCTCCTGGTCGAACGGCGCGCCGGTGTTGACCGTCGCGTCGACCGCAGTCAGCACCCGCCCGCGGTCGTCGGGGTGCAGCCGATCGGGGAGATGGAAGATCCGGCCGAGGTCGACATCGTGCGGCAGCCCGAGGATCTCCTTGAACCGGTCGGACACGTGCCGGACGTTGTTCACGACGTCCCAGTCCCACAGGCCGCTCTGCGAAGCCTGGATCGCGAGCTCGAGCCGCTCCTCGCTTTCGCGCAGGGCCACGCCGGTGCGCTTGCGCTCGGTGATGTCGGCATACACGGCCACGACCCCGAGCTCCGGCCGCCGCGGGATGATGGCCTGCCACGACGTGTCGCACCAGATGCGGCCGCCGTCCTTGCGCTTGAGCTCGAGCTCGGTCCGGTGCGGATGCCCGGCGCCCATGCGCGCCTCGCCCTCCGAGAGCACCAGCGTCCAGCTTGGCTCGTCGGGGAACCACAGCCTGCTCGACGCGCCGATCAGCTCGGCGCGCGCCCAGCCCACGATGCGCTCGAACTGGACGTTGCAGTCGACGACCTTGCGATCGCGCAGGAAGACGATGCCGACGGTGGCGGCGTTGAACAGCCCGCGTTGCTCGGCGAGCAGCCGCTCGTTGACGAGCCCGTGCGCGATGCTCTGCACGACCGTCCGGTGGAGGTTCGCGTACACGCGGAGCACCGCGGCGAGGAAGATCAATCCGAGCAGTCCCATCGCCGGGTAGAGATCCCCGCCGAGGAGGAGGAACTCGGCGATCTGCGCGCCGAGCATCGGGACCGCGAACCAGAGGAACGCCCGGCGGCTCGCCGACAGCACGCCCATGCCGCCGATCACCATGCCGCCGACCGCGAACGCCACGAAGAGCTGCAGCGTGTAGCTCGCCGGATTGATCAGCGCGGCGAGCGCGCCCCACGCGACCCCCATCGCGCCCGCGCCGGCGGCGAAGGCGTTCTCCCAGCGGCCGGCCTGCTCCGGAGGACGCTCCGCGGAGTGATATCGGCGCACGAGCAGATAGCGTGCCACCGTGATCGCGACGACGGCCAGGAACCAGGCGGCGAGCGGTCCGCGGTCGACGGCACCCCAGAGCACGGCGGCGCTGACTGCGGCCACGGCCACCGTCACGAGGAAGCCGGGAGTCGCCTGGCGATAGAGCGCGACCACCCGCCTGGCCCGGATCGCTTCGGGCAGCGGGTAGGCGAAACCGGTGGCGTTGCCGTCGTGCATGGCGGAGCGGCGCAGTATAGGCACGCCCCGCGCGCGACGCGGCGGAACGATCCCCTCTCCGGCCCGCGGCGATCCGCGGCGCTCAGCGCTCCGGGCCGGCCGGTCCGGCCGCGATCTCGCGGTGCACCTCGGCCATGTCGACGCTTCTCGTCTTGGCGATCACCTCTTCCAGGAGCGCCGGAGGAAGCGCGCCGGCCTCGGCGTAGAGGATGACCTTCTCGCGGAATACCATCAGCGTCGGAATCGAGCGGATGCCGAACGCCGCGGCCAGCGCCTGCTGGCTCTCGGTATCGACCTTGCCGAACACGATGTCGGGGTGCTGCTCGGAAGCCGCTTCGTAGGTCGGCGCGAACGCCCGGCACGGGGCGCACCACGCGGCCCAGAAATCGACGATGACGAGCTCGTGGTCGGCGACGATGCTCTCGAAGCTCTCCCTGGTCAGCGCGACGGTCGCCATGCAAATTCCAGTATATCCGCCCGAGCTCCGCTCAGACCTCCGCCGCCGCGAGCCGCGCGCGGATCGCTTCGATGCGCGCCCGGTTCACGCCGAAATCGCCGCGACCGAGCCGCGACGCCGAGCGCACGTGGATGCGCTTCGCGCCGGCGTCGAGCTGAAACTCGACGTCGTCGACGAACCCGAGCACCCGGCTCGAGAACTCGACGTGCAGATAGCCGGGCCGCTCGGCGACGATTGCCGCGCGTTCGGCGCCGCGGACCGCGTCGATGAGCGCGGCCCACGCCTTGTCGGCATCGGTCCGGAACACGATCGGCGGGACGTAGTGCCCGGCATCAGCCGGCGCGACCTGGCTCGCCACGCAGTTCGAAGTCGACGGGCAGGGCATGAGCTGGCCGTCGCCGACGCCGAGCGCGGGCCGCGTCCCGGCGAACAAGCCGCCCCAGCCGGCCGCCAGCACGGCGACCGCGAGGAGCGCCACGGCCACACCCAGAAAACGCACGATTCTCGACCGCATGAATCCGCTCTCCGTCTTGAGTGTTTGGTAGTGTAAGCGAGTAAGCGAATCTGGACGCCGCATGCCCGATCCCGAAACCACGCCGCGCCGTTATCGCGGCCGCTTCGCCCCCTCGCCGACCGGACCGCTGCACCTCGGTTCGCTCGTCGCGGCCGTCGGCAGCTGGGCCGAGGCGCGCGCCAGCGCCGGCGAATGGCTGGTGCGGATGGAGGATCTGGACCCGCCCCGCGAAGTCCCCGGCGCGGCCGCCGCGATCCTGGGCACCCTCGAATCGCTCGGCCTCGAATGGGATGGACCGGTCGTGTATCAGAGCACGCGCGCCGAAGCGTACCGGGCGGCGCTCGACGGACTGGGGCGCAAAGGCGTCCTGTTCCCGTGCGCCTGCACCCGCAAGGAGATTGCCGACTCCGCGATCGCCGCGCTCGATGGCAGCCTCGTCTATCCCGGCACCTGCCGCCGCGGCCTTCCGCCCGGGCGCCCCGCGCGCGCGACGCGCGTCCGCGTGGAAGTGGACCTGGTCGACTTCGACGACGGCTTGCAGGGTCGCGTGCGCCAGGACCTCGCGCGCGAGGTCGGCGATTTCGTCCTCGTGCGAGCCGACGGGTGGTTCGCGTATCAGCTCGCCGTGGTGGTCGACGACGCCGCGCAAGGGGTGACGGACATCGTCCGCGGCGCCGATCTGCTCGACTCGACGCCGCGCCAGCTCTTCCTGCAGCGGCTGCTCGGGTTGCCGACGCCACGCTATCTTCACCTCCCGATCGCGATCGATGGCCGGGGCGAGAAGCTTTCGAAGCAGACGCTCGCGGCACCGATCGACGACGCGCGGCCGGCCACGGCGCTCGCCGCCGCGTTGCGATTCCTGGGGCAGTCGCCGCCCGCCGAGCTCGAACGGGCGTCCGCCCGTACGGCGCTGGAGTGGGCGGCTGCGCACTGGGATCGCGGGCGCATCCCCGCGCGCCGCGCGATCGCGGTGCCCGCCTAGCGCGGCGCGCTTGCCTGCCGCTCGCGCAGGAACGCGTCGATCGCCGGCCAGAACGCGGGCTGGGAGCCGAGGTCGTTGTGATCCGCGCCGGGCAGCTCGACCCAGCGCTTGGGACCGCGCCAGGCGTCGAACAGCCGCCGCGAATGCGCCGTCGGGATGATGGAATCGCGGCTGCCGGCAATCGCGAGCAGCGGCGCCTGGATCTCCGGCGCAAGCGATTGCGCGTCGAAGGGATGCTTGAGCAGCAGCCCTACGGGGAGCCACGGGTAGTGGCGCCGCCCCACCTCGATCATGCTGTCGTACGGGGAGATCAGGACGACGCCGGCGACCGGCCGGTGCGCCGCGACATGGGTCGCCACGCCGGCCCCGAGGCTGCGCCCGACGAGCACGATGCGCTCGGGGTCGACGTCCGGACGAAGCGCCAGGGCGTCGATGACCGCGAGCGCGTCGGCATAGAGGTCGCGTTCCGACGGCTTGCCTTCGCTCGCCCCGTAGCCGCGGTAATTCACGAGGGCAAGCGGCCAGTCGGCGGGCCAGGGCTCGGTCGCCTGCCACGACACCTCCTCCGCGTTGCCCCCGTAGTAGACGACGAGCGGCGCACGCCCGACGGGCGTCGATCGATGCACGAGCCAGCCGCGCAGACGCACGCCGTCCCTCGCTTCGAACTCGAGCTCCTCGACCGGACGCCCGGCGCGTGCGGCCGGCGGCGCCCCGACGTAAGGTTGGGGAAGGAAGAGCAGGCTGTCCTGCAGCAGGTACATGGCCGCAGGGACGCCGAGCACGACCGCGGCGCCGATGATGATCCAACCGATCACGTCGAGCTCCACTCTCCGAACGGTCAGGCGCTTGCCTTCGCCGGTCCCGCCGCGCGGCGCGGCGGGACGAGCACCGTCGCGAGCGAGCCGACCACGAGCGCGAGCGCCGCGTAGTCGGTCCAGCGGGGGGTCTCGCCGAGCACCAGCGCGCCGCTGAACACGCCCACGACCGGCACCATCAGCGAGGCGAGGCTCGAGACGCCCGCCGGCGCGTTCTGCGCGATCTTCATCCATGCCCAGTAGCAGAACCCGAACGCGACGGTCATGTTGTAGAGGACGGCGGCGAGCGGGCCGGGCGCAAGGGCCAGCGGGTTGAAGCTCCCCTCCTCCGCGACGAGCGCGATCCCGAGGATCGGCACGACGCCGATCACCATCTGCCAGGCGGTGTAGCTCGTCGTCGGCATGCGGCTCGCCCATTTCCGGATCAGGATGGTCGCGACCGCCCAGGACAGCGCCGCGGCGATCATGAGGAGCGCGCCGAGCGGCGCGCGCTCCAGCGCCTGAAACTCGCTCCCGAGCAGCAGCGCGATACCCCCCATGCCGAACGCGACCCCCAGCGCCCGGCGGCGCGTGAAGCGCTCGCCGAGTACCCAGGTCGACAGCAGGACGCTCCACATCGGCATGGTGTAGCCGAGGATCGACGCCCGCCCGGACGCCATCATCCCGACCCCGTACACGGAGAAGATGTTCCACGCGGTCAGGTTGAAGAGCGAGATGAGCCCGAGCCGCCCCCACTCGCCGCGCGGCACGCGCCACGCCACGCCGCCGGCCGCCGCCATCGCAAACAGGCAGGCGGCGCCCGAAAGGAGGCAGAGCGTCCGGAAGTGCATCGGCGCCATCCCCTCGAGCGCCAGCTTGATCATCGGCCAGTTGAACCCCCACGCGAGCGTCAAGGCGACGAGGAGCCCCAGGAGCTGCGGCGGGAGGGTGTCGCGGTGGCCGTGCATCAAGCGTCGCGCCTATTGGAGTGCCGCCGCGCGGCGACCGCGGAGTGTTTGCTCACCTTTACCTCAAGCCGTTGATTCCACGGTCGTTTTTTGTGCGTCGCGGCACATGCTGCTGCGGCGCAATAATTTTGGTTGACAGGGACTGATTTCCATGTAGAATTCTTCTTGTGCAGTGCAATATTTAAACGCCCGCTTCGCAGTCGAAGCGGACGGTGCCCTGACCCTGATAGAGGAGAGATCGAAATGTACGTGACCCCCGAGCAAATCGCGGCCAACGGCAAGTTGGGCGTCGAGACGATGCTGTCCCTGGCGAACGCCAATTTCGCCGCTTACGAGAAGCTGGCGGCGCTGAACTTCAACGTGACCAAGAGCGCGTTCGAGGACAGCATGAACCACGCCAAGGCGCTGCTGAACGCCAAGGACGTGCAAGAGTACGTCAACCTCAACGTCGCTGCCGCGCAGCCGAACCTCGAGAAGGCGATCGCCTACTCGCGCAGCGTGTACGAGCTCGCGACCCAGCAGCAGGCCGAGTTCACCCGGTTCTTCGAAGGGCAGGCGGGCGAGATCAACCGGAACCTCGTGAGCGCGCTCGACAAGTTCGCGAAGAACGCGCCGGCCGGTTCGGACGTCGCGGTCGCCGCCGTCAAGTCGGCGCTCGCCGCCGCCAACTCGGCGTATGACAGCCTCACCAAGGTCGCGAAGCAGGCCACCGAGATCGCCGAGGCCAACATCGCGGCCGCCACCGCGGCGGTCGGCAAAGAGAAGAAGAAGGCCGCCTAAGCAACACGTCCTTCCCCTGCGAAACCCCGGGCCACCCCGGGGTTTTTCTTTGCCGGCTAGGCGGGCGGGGACTCGAAGGTCGCCCCGGTCGCGACGACGCCCTGCTTGAGGACCTCGAGCGCCTCCGCAACCTCCGCCGGTTCGCCGCGCACGCCGAGCTCGATGTGCCGGCGCGAGCCGTCCTCGCCCATGTGCGGCAGGCTGAACACCTTGAGCTTCCGGAACCGGGACTCGATGTCCTGCATGAGCGGCGTGAGCGTGCTCTCCGCCGAGCCGTAAACGATGATCGACGCGTCCGCCTCCGCTTCGCGATGGTGAAGGTGGCGGTAGCGCTCGTCGAGCACCCACTCGACCATCGGCCACGCCATCGACGGGAAGCCGGGCACGAAGTGATGCTCCCGGACCGAGAAGCCCGGAATCCGGTTGACGCTGTTCGGGATGATCTCGGCCCCGCGCGGAAACTCCCCCATCCGGAGCCGCACCGGCGTCGTCTCGGCTCCGAAGCGCGCCCGAAGGAGCGCCTCGGCCTCCGGGTGCAGGACGAGGTCCACGCCGAGCGCCCGCGCCGCGCACTGGCGAGTGTGGTCGTCCGGCGTCCCGCCGATGCCGCCGAACGAGAACACGACATCGCTTCCCGCGAAGGTGCGCGACAGCGTCGCGGTGATCCGATCCGGGTCATCGCCGAGGTACTCCGCCCAGCCGAGCCTGAGCCCGCGCGCGCCGAGGATGCCGATCAGCTTCGTGAAGTGCTTGTCCTCGCGCTTCCCGCGCAGGATCTCGTCACCGATGATGATCGCGCCGAACCCCATGCTCACCGCGCGACCACGATGGGCGAGCGCCGCAGCTCCGCGAGGCGCTCGAGCAGGTAGTGAATGAACGTCAGACCGGCCACGACCGGGATGAAGAACCCGATCACCGGAATGTGCGCGAGGAGCGACAGGACGATGCCGACGAGGTAGAGCGACATGCCGTGCTGCCGGAAGAGCCCGCGCATCTCCTCGGCGCTCGCATGATCGGCGAGCGCGTCGTACCGGAACACCCGCTGGTTGAAGTACGCGAACAAAAGCACCGGCAGCACCGGCCAGAACAGCGGCACGAACCAGAGCGGCAGCAGCAGCAGGCTGAAGACCAGGAACACCACCAGCGCGACGACCGCGTTCCAGACGCTGCCCGCGAAGGTTCCGCCGCGACGGCGCTCCAGCGTCGGGTAATGCGTCGCCGCGACGTGGTTCACCATGGTCGGCATCGCCACCACGGCGATGATCAGCGTCGCAGTGACCAGGACCAGCGGGACGAACATCACGAGCAGCGCGACCCACGCGAGCACCGCTGCGACGACATCGAACGGAAACCACTGCGACGCCCACGCGCCGACCGCCGAGTCGGTGAGATACCCCTGGAGCCAGACCACGGTCTGGGCACCGAACACGATCGCGAGGACGGTCCAGACGATCAGGGCGAGCGCGATCGGCCAGATCATCAGGAACAGCATCTGCGGATGCGCGAGGCTCGCAAACGCGCGCGCGAGCGCCCGGGTGATCTCGGTCATCGGCCGAGAGTCTGCAACAGCTTCGCGAGCCGCTTCGCCGACACCGGCACCGGCGTCCTCAGCTCCTGCGCGAAGAGCTGCACGCGCAGCTCCTCCAGCAGCCAGCGGAACTGCTCGAGGCGCGGATCCACGCTGCCGGTTTTCCGCTGTCGCGCGTCCTCCCGCAGCCACTGCGTCTCGAGCGGCGCGAGCTCGGCCGCTGCGCGCCGGTCACGCGCGGGATCGGCGCGAAGCTTGTCGAGGCGGGCACTGGCCGCCTTGAGGTAGATCGGGAAGCGCTGCAACCGCTCCCACGGCGTCGCCACGATGAAGTCCTTCGGCATGAGGCGGCCCAGCTGCATCTCGATGTCGCGCACCGCCTCGGGGAATGCCTTCGCTGCCTGGAGCTTCCTGGCGAGCGCCTGATGCTCGGCAAGGATCGTCCCCACCAGCCGCGCGAGCTCCTGGGCGATCAGCGTGACCCGGCTGCGCCCCTCGTCCGCCCGGCGCACGAACGCGTCGCGGGTCCGCGGCAGCGGCTC